>CAMLSI010000062.1 GCA_946482585.1 uncultured Lysobacteraceae bacterium | reverse complement strand
CGTCGAGGTCCTTGATCATCACGTAGTCGATCTGGCCGTGCAGCCGGTCGGCGCGCCGGATGCGATAGAGCGCCTCGGCGACGCCGTGCCAGAGTACGGCGGGATCTTCGTCAGGCGCGAACGCGAGCCCGTGGAATCCGCTCGACACGAGACTGCCGCAGACCAGCAACCGCGTGCGCAACTGTTCGAGCGCTTTCTTGCGCACGCGCGAATCCGGCAGATTCGCGAGCTGATGCCCGCGCACGTCGAGCACCTGCGCGGCCAGCGCGACGATGGGACGTCCGCCGCGATAGACCAGCGCATAGCGCAGCTGCATGCCTTCGGGCAGATGCCGCTCGAGCAGGCGCCGGTAGTCGCGCGTCAGGAAGAACGAGGCGTCGCGCGTCAGCGCATCCCAATGTTCCGGATTCAGGAAGTCGATGCGATCGGCCAGGGCGCAATCGAGCCCGCCCGGCGTCGCCCGTTTCTCGTGCCGCTGCAGCGCCGCCTTGATCTCGTCGACCGCGCCGCGTATGCCCTTGCCCATGCTGCCGTTCCCCGTTGCCCGGGGCCGAGTCTAGTCAATTCGTGCGCGGGCGGAAGCAGGCGCTGCGCATCGACAGGGCCAGTGCCGGAACCCGCAGCCGGAATCCCGATCCAGTCGCCGGGAAATGCTGTGGCATCGAGCGGTCGCGCGCCGCCTCGCCCGTTGGGGGAATCCGCCGCACGCCGCGTCCTATCCGACGACAAGCGATGCAGACGACGACCGGCGGTGCTCCCGTGAGTGCGCACCGCACGGCCGCCGCCCGCATCGGGGGCATTCTGCGCCGCCGTTCGCGGCGAAGCGCTGGGGTCGCTCGTCAACTTTGGTGCCGTGAATCGCGGGCGGAATGTCCTCGTTCACGTACGCGGAACCTTACTTGCGGTCCATGCGATCGCGGAGCGTCGTGTGCTAGCGTGCCGCGGACCGTACCAGGGAGCGGTCGCAGCCTGCGGTGTCGGCAGGCGACCAGGGGCGCCGGCGCGCACGCCAGGCTCAACCATTTTGGAGATTGCGACATGTTAAAAAAACTACTCTGTGCAGCCCTGATCGCCGCCGGCAGCGGCGCCGCGCACGCCGGCGAACCCGGCTTCTACGTCGGCGGCGGCGTCGGCCAGGCGCGCTACGACGACAACCTGACCGACCAGATCCGCAGCGCCTACGCGAACGACCCCGGCTATTCCTTCGTGTCGGGCAGCCTGACCGACGACACAGACCAGGCCTGGAAACTGTTCGGCGGCTATCGTTTCCTGCCGTGGCTGGGCGTCGAGTTCGCCTGGGTCGACCTCGGCGAGGTCGGCAGCAACTACGTGCTGCATTCGCAGGTACCGGCGACCAACGCCAACGCGAACATCTTCGGCAAGTACGACATCGCCGGCCCGAGCGCGACCGTATTCGGCGAACTCGATTTCAACGACCGCACCTCGGGCATCCTGCGCGTCGGCCTCTACAACGCGCAGCTCGACTACGACGAAACCGGCACCGGCGCCGACGGCCTCGCCCACCGCTTCAGCAACAGCGCCGATCACACCAAAGTGACCTACGGCCTCGGCCTCAACGTGCGCGTCACGCCGAACTGGGACGTGCGCCTGGATTGGGACCGCTACACCAACGTCGGCCGCCGCTTCGCCCTCGAGAACGACACGAACGGCCGGTTCGACCACATCGACTTCGTATCGATGAACGTCGCCTACCGCTTCGGTCAATAAGTCGCCCCGCATGCCGCCGCCGCGAACGCCGAGCGCGTCGCGGCGGCGACATGTCTGTTTCAGCGTTCGCGCAACCGGCCGCTACTGCCGGTTGTAGTCGATGCTCATGGTCCGCGTTTCCTTGCCGTCCCGCGTCTCGTACCAGTCGAACGTGTAGTGCTTGGGATCGTGGATGCGGAAGACCTGGCGCACCTTGACGATCGTCGTCGGTTTCATCATGTCGGGCATGTCGCCGCGAAACGTCCAGCTGTTGCTCGCCTTGTCGTACTCGCCCCAGGCCAGCCAGAAACTCGTCGACATCGAGTCGATCCACGTGCTGAAGAACTTGCCGCGCAGGTTGTCGAAGCCGAGCAGCCCCTGCCCCGTGAACGGCTGCCCCCAGAACGTACCGGCGTAGGTCATCGAAACGTAGCGCCCGTCGTACATCGCTTCGCCCTTGGACGTCCCGGTGGTCTCCATCGCGGGCGCACTCGGATCCATCCAGACCTGCGATTTCGTGGTCCAGCTGCCGACGAAATACTCGAGCTGCTTGTGTTCCGCGCGCGGCGTGCTCGCACTCGTGAACGCGGCCATCTGCGCCTGCTGCTCGGGGGTCATCGGCGGCGCCGCCTTCTGGTCCTCGGCTGCCGCGCCCCCCGCGGCGAGCAAACTCAACGCACCCATTGCGACTGCCGTGAATCGGTTCATGTGTGCCTCCCGTTGGCCCGGAAAGGGCTCGCGCATGCTAGCGCCGCCTTTGTCTACGAACCATCGTCGCCGTCGCTAACCCCGCCGCCGGGAAGCCGGCGTTGTATGCCGCCACCCACCCGACGGAGCACGACCATGCGCAGTTCCCGCCTGACCATCGCGATCAGCTTTGCCCTGACGCTGGGCCTCGCCGCTTGCACGCAGAAGACCACGACGCCCTCCGATGCCGTCGGCAAGCGGGACGACGGGAATCGCCAGCAGCCGATCGCCGAGCAGGAACGCGGCGCCGTTCTCGCCGACCGGAAAGCCGAGGAGCCGCGCCTGCCGGAAGCCCGCGAAGAGCGCGCCGCGAGCCGTGCCGACAAGGAGAAGGACGCGCCCATCGCCATGGAACCCGCGAAACCCATGAGCATCGCCTCGGCGACGACCGCGGCGCCGGCGCCGCCGGCCGAAGCGCCGAAGGCGCTCTCCAGCCAGCCGGGACTGATGCGCCATCGCGCGACGCAAGCCGTCGCCGGCGCTGCCGCTCCGGCACCCGCGATCGGCTACACCCAGCCGGCCAACACCGAGCGCTACCAGGATCACGCCGACAATCCGCTGCAGGTCACCAAGGACAGCCCGGTATCGACGTTCTCGATCGACGTCGACACGGGCAGCTACACCAACGTGCGCCGCATGCTCGCGGCGAACCAGCTGCCGCCGGCCGACGCGGTCCGCGCCGAGGAGTTCCTCAACTATTTCGACTATGGCTATGCGCCGCCGAAAACGCGCGAAACGCCGTTCAGCGTGACGACCGAGTTCGCCGCCGCGCCGTGGAACGCGCAGCGCAAGCTGCTACTCGTCGGCATCAAGGGCTATGAGCTGCCGGCCACGGAACTGCCGCCGTCGAACCTCGTCTTCCTGATCGACACCTCGGGCTCGATGAACTCGCCCGACAAGCTGCCGCTGCTCGTCGACGCGTTCAAGCAGATGGTGCCGAATCTGCGCGAACAGGATCGCGTCTCCATCGTCGTCTATGCGGGCAGCGCCGGACTCGTGCTCGCGCCGACGCCGGGCAACCAGCATCAGCGCATCCTCGACGCGCTCGACGGGCTCTCGGCCGGCGGTTCGACCAACGGCGGCGCCGGCATCGCGCTCGCCTACGCGACGGCCAGGCAGAACCTGATCAAAGGCGGCGTCAATCGCGTCGTACTCGCGACCGACGGTGACTTCAACGTCGGCACCACCGACGACGAAGCGCTCAAGACACTCGTCGCGCGCGAACGCGAACACGGCGTCGCACTGACGACGCTCGGCTTCGGCGCCGGCAACTACAACGAGCAGCTCGCCGAACAGCTCGCCGATATCGGCAATGGCAATCACGCCTACATCGACACCCTGGCCGAAGCGCGCAAGGTGCTCGTCGCGGAAGCCGGCGGCACCCTGTTCACGATCGCGAAGGACGTGAAGATCCAGGTCGAGTTCAATCCGGCCGCGGTCGCCGAATATCGGCTGATCGGCTATGAGAACCGCCAGCTGCGGCGCGAAGATTTCAACAATGACAAAGTGGACGCGGGCGAGATCGGCGCCGGCCACGATGTCACGGCACTGTATGAGCTGACCCTCGTCGGTGACGGCGGCGCGCAGGTCGATCCGCTGCGCTACGGCGGCGGCGACAAGCCGGCCAACAGCATCGGTGCCGACGAAATCGCGTTCGTGAAGCTGCGCTACAAGCAACCGGACGAAGACACCAGCCGCCTGATCGAACGCCCGCTGCGCCGCAACGAACTGCAGCCCGCCGCGAGCGAACGCCTGCGCTTCGCTGCGGCCGTCGCCGCGTTCGCCGACAGCCTGCGCGGCGGCACGCATCTCGGCGCGTTCAACCTCGATCGCATCGCGAATCTGGCCCGCACGTCACGCGGCAGCGACGGCGACGGTTACCGCGCCGAATTCGTCCAGCTCGTCGAGACCGCGCGCCGCCTGAAGGCCGGCGACAGCGAGCCGGAAGTCGCCGTGATCGCGGAATGAGATCCCTTCGGCCGTGCTAAGGCCCGGACCGAAGTTCTTCGGCATACCGCCACAGCCAGACGCCGATCAAGGCCCGCGCCAGTGGCTGCACCACCGGGTAGATCCAGCCGGCCAACGGTTCCGGCATACCCGGCGCGCCGAATTCGCCGGCGGCATAGAGTGCCGTCAGCGCGGCCGCCACGACGTAGAACACGCCGAGCACGCGCGTCAGCGCGTGCCGGCGCAGCATCGCGGCGGCATAGCTGACGTTGCCGATGAAGAATCCGATCAGCAGTAGGAAGTACATCGCATCCCAGAGACCGTCGTAGATACCGATCTGGATGCGCAACACCGCGCGTGCCGCTTCGTCCGCCACGAGCCAGGCATGCCGCCAGCGGTCGAAGGCGACCAGGCTCAACGCCTGCTGCGCGGCCTCGGTCGCCGCCCAGAGCAGGAATCCGAGCAGGCCGACGAGCATCCGGCCCGGCGCGACCCGGCGCAGTCGCACCGCGACCGCCAGCGAAGCGAGGGCGACAAGGAAGGGGTGAATCAGATAGATCCATGCGCGCAGTCGTGCAATCGGATCGTCGACGCGCGCCATGCGGCTGTCGAAATCGCCGCCGCCGGAATACCACTGCGGCAGGAAGATCAGTCCCAGCGTCGTCAGCACCGACAGGAACGAGCAAACCGCGGCCGTGCGATAGAACGCGGCGGAGAAGACGACGGGCGGCGGCAGCGATGTCATGCGGCCATTATTGATGGCCGTCATCGGGTGTGGCCGCGCACCTGCGCGATTCGGCGCAACGTGCGCACCGCGTAGCGCAAAACTCCCGCGCGTCTATGCGTTCGGCGGATTGGCGCCCAGCGCCTTGCATTCGTTCGCGGACAGCACGTGCGGCTCGACGACCGGCGCGCCCGCGTCGACGCGGAAAAACGGATTGGTGCGGTACTTGCCGCCGAGCTTCGCCGACAGCACGTTGCGCAGGATCTTCAGGACGCCGAAGAACAAAGCGAGCCGCGCCGGCTCGACCTTGCCGCTGGCCGACCCGACGTTGAGCACGGTCTTCGCGGGACCGAACGCCGCGTCGCGCTCGGCGTCGGATCCGGCGAGGCAATCGCGCACGAGGCCGACGTACGGAAATTTCGGATCGCGCGGCGTGTTGCCGATCGGCGTCCTGCAGCATCCGGCATACCAGCGCAGCAACCCCTTCTCGCTCAGCGACACGCAGCGCAGCTGTTCGGCGCCACGCGTGAACTGCACGAAGTCCGGTCGCGTCGCGACGATATCGGTACCGCCGAGCGCATCCAGAGTGCGTTCGGGATTGCCGAGAAAGCGCGCGTACGCCTGGCAGTCGCGGCAGTAGCAGACCGCGCGCGCCGCGCGCTGCGGCGAAGCGAGCGCGCCTTCCAGAGAACCGCAACGGCAACGTATCGGAAACGACATCGGAACACTCGCAGGACTGGACGGACGGGTCCGTAGGTTGCCGGCGAGCGCAGCGAACCGCAACGCCGCCGCGTCGACAGTGCGAAGATTTCATGACGGCTGGTGCAGAGGGATGCCAAGGCTGCGTCGATGAGGGATCGGCGAATGCGCGGAGGCCTCGACGTCGCGATCCGCCTGCGGCGCGCCTACGGTCTCGCTCGCGCAAGTGCGGCTTTTTCGGTGTCGGTCAGCGGCCGGTGGGCATAGCTGACGACGCGCGTGAGGTGCCAGCCGTCGGAAGTCTGCTGCCAGATCATCAGGAACTTCGCGGTACCTTCGCATTGGCCGCTCGCGAGCTCGCAGAAGCGGTGCTCGCCTTCTTCGATCGCACCGTAGTCCTTGATCGGATAGATCTTCAAGCTGCCGGGGACGAGTTCGCGACGGACCTTGTCGCAGATGTTCTTGCGCGTGTTCGCGACGACGGTGTCGCGATCGAACGTCGCGCCGCCCTGATCGTGGAAGAACTCGACGTCGGGCGCGAACAGATCGCCGAACACATCGAGCTTGCAGGCGTTGTAGGCATCGAACAGCTTCGTGTCGAGCGCGGCGACGGTTGCGGTCAGCGCCGCGTCGGCGGTTCCGTCCGGCGCGGCCGCCGTGGCAAGCGGAATCATTGCGCTCATCGAAAGCGCGGCCAACCGGAGCGGTGAAGGTCTGCGACGAACGGTCATGCGGGTTTCCTCGGCGTGCGAAGTGGCGGCGGCGCGCATCGGGTGCGCGTCCGGCGCAACGCATTCGTCGCGCCGGTCTTCGCAGCAGATACGACGCGAGGCGCCGCGGTTGCACGACGCGACGATGCCGATGGCAGAAGCTCGCACCTCGGGCGCTGCGCGGACTGCCCGCGGGGTTTCGGCTCGCCGGGTACCGGCCTGCTACGGTGCGGCGCAGATCAGCGCCACGTCGCCCCAGTTCACGCGGATCTCGCCTTGCTGCTCCCAGAACTCGATACCGTCGCCGGAGAAGCGCGCGCCGCTGCCGCTCGGCGCGGCGAAAGCGAGTGCGCGCCGATCGCCCCAGGTCAGCATGACGGCCGCAGGGTCGGTCGCCGAGTAGAACGCGGCGAGCAACGGCTGTTTTTCGTGACCCTTGCAGCGATACGCATTCGGCGTCGGCGCCGCAAAACGACCCGACTGGATGTGCAGTTCGACGAGACGACGCCGGTAGAGGTCGCGCAGGCAGACCGGCGCATCGGCGGTACTGCCGCATTCGTTGCGCTGCGCCAGCCACTGTTTCTGCGCCGAGCGCTGGCGTGCCTGCTGCGCCGCGCCGGCGTTGCGCACGGTGTCGTCGAAGGTCACGGCAAGTTCGCGGTCGAGCGCCGCGAGCTCGGGACTCGCACACAGGGCTTTCTCGGCGGCCAACGCCGCTTTCGCGCAGTCGAACGACGGCCCGTTCGCCGCTGGTACGGGCTGCACCCCATCCGCCGGCAGTGCGACCGCGGGCACGGCGCCCGGCGTCAGCGGTTTGGTCTCGTCGAAACGCGTGAACGCGTCGATGACGATGTCGCCGTCGCCGTTCGCGGGCCTGACGCCGGTGCCGGGTACGGTCGGATTCTCCGGATAGCTCTTGCCGTCGAAGGCAAGCTCGACGTTTTCGGCTTTCGCGCCGCCGCCGCCGACGCGCACGACGAGGTTGCGCCAGCCGTTCGAACGCTGCGGCGACACGGCGATCGGCGGATGCGTGAGCCCTATCGTCGCGACCAGCCGGAATCCCTCGCCGGCCGGCGTGAACACCAGGGTCGGGCAGCCGCCGCTGCCGCAGGCCGCGGTGCCGATGACGTGGAGGACGAGCTCGCTCCTGCCGTCGCCGTTCAGGTCGACATTGCCGTCGACGTAGCGCGTCTCACGGCCTTCGGCGGCGTAGTCCTTTTCGATGGCATGCCGCACGTCCGACGGCAGCGGGGCGGCGGCGGCGCCCAGCAACGACAGCACGGCGGCGGAAAGCCAACTCATCTGCATGGCGAATCGCTCCGAACGGCGGCACGCGGGCCGGTCTGGCAATGCGCTGCGGAGCGTAGCGCAGCATCGGTTCGGCCGGCGTCACGATACCGTCGCGCCGGACTCCGGCCGGCTTCGCGGCGAGCTCGTCGATTGATAGTCGCGCGATACATTCGACGCTAGTACGCAATGTGCACATTCACCCATACGCCAACGGATCCCGAGGGGAATTTTTCATGATTTCCTGCACGCTGATCGGCCGCATCGCGGCCGCGGCAAGCGCGTCCGCGTTCGCGCTCCATGCCGGCCTCGCCGGCGCCGCCCTGCCCCTGCGCGCGACCGCGCCGGCGCCGGCCGACCGGCTCGACCAGATCTACTACGCGCAACCGCACAACACGTATCTGCACAGCGACAAGCTCACGAACTGGCTCGATGCGGGCTATCGCACGGTCGAGATCGACGTGATCGACAAGGGCGACTGGGAGCTCGATCCGAAGGGGCCTTACGTCGCGCACAGCGCCAACCCGGGAAACCAGAATTGCAGCGCGGCGAACGACGACCGCCTCGGCGACTGCCTCGACGACATCACGGGGTGGATGGGACGGCAGTCGGATCTCGGCCTTCCGCTGCTCGTATTCGTCGACATGAAGGCGAATGCCGATCCGGCGAGCGCATGGAAGCCGGACGAGATCAAGCTGCTCGACACCTTCATCCGCGACTATCTGGGCAGCCGTCTCTACACCTACGGCAATCTCACGAGCTATCTGAGTCCGAACGGCAATCGCGACGGTCTCAAGGCCAAGGGATGGCCGACGATCGACGCGCTCAAGGGCAAGCTCATCGTCGTATTCACCGGCGGCTATCTCGGCGATGTGAATGCGCGCATGAACTCGGCGCGCAAGCTCATGAACGAAGGCGACTACGGCGGGCCGACCGCATTCCTGTGCCCGGACGTGGACAGCGACGATCCGAACGAAATTTCCGGCGCGATCGACGGCATCAGCGCAGCCGACTCGGCCTTCTTCTTCTGCGCCAACATGAAAGCGGGCGACAACGATCAATACGTGCTCAATCGTTCGGCGCAGTGGCGCCAGCTGATTCATCAGTGGGGCGCGGCCGGCGCCTTCAACAGCCTCGACTATGCGTGGAGCTACATCTCGGTCGCTCACGGCGCGAGCGCCATCGGCTGGGACGTGACCGAATCGCTGACCGACGCGAGCGTGTTCCGGCCGAACTGGCTCGACAGCATTCCGCTGGTGGGCAAGCGGCGCAGTCTGCCGGGCTACTTCACGCTCCGCACGCATTTCGCGAACCAGTGCGTGGACGTGAAAAGCAGCGAATGGAAGAACGGCACGGCGCTGCAGCAGTACACCTGCAATGACACCGACGCGCAGAAATTCGTCTACACGGCCGAAGGCCAGCTACGCCCGAAGGGCGATACCGACTACTGCGCCGATGTCGACGGCGGCAAAGGCAAGCAGGGCGCGAAGCTCAACATCTGGGACTGCGATGGCGGCGACTCGGAAAAATGGGCGATTTCGGCGGCCGGCCTGTTCGCCGATCGCGCGGGCAGCTGGGGCTATTGCATGGATGTCACCGGCGGCAGCCCGTCCTCGGGCACGCGACTGCAGCTCTGGGGCTGCAGCGCGGCCAACGTGAACCAGCAGTTCGATCCGCGCGAAGTGCCGGACTTCTGAAAAACATGCGCGGCGCGTGCCGCAACGATTTCAGCGCAGCCGGCCGTATCGGCTCCCTCTCCCCCGAGCCCGGGGGAGAGGGCTCATTGGTTTCGCGACGGCCGCGCGCAGCTGCGCAGCACGACCGTCGCGACGACAGCGGAGCGACTTGCGCACTGCGCAAACCGGCATCCGGCATATCGCATCGATGCCCGCGTCAGCGCCAGCGGCGATCGACCGTGAACACGGCTTCGCAGCCGTCGTCGACCCAGATGCCCGCTCGATTCCAGCCCCAGGTGCGGCCTTCCACGCAGGGCGAGCCCGAGATCTGGCGCGCGATGCGCACGTCGCTGCCGCGGCCGGTGTCGACCTGGCACAGGTTGTAGCCGAAATTGTGGCTGCCGCAGCGCACGTTGATGCGCTGATCCCAATCGTTGCCGGGGCGCCAGTCGCCGTGACGATCGCCGCGACCGTCGTCGTAGCGGTCGCCGCGATCGTCGTAGCGACCGTCGCGTCCGTCGTCATGACGACCGCCGCCGCGCCGTTCGACGCGGAAAATGCCGGCGCAGCCCTGATCGACCCAGACGCCCGCGCGGTTGTAGCCCCAGGTACGACCTTCGATGCAATCGCTGTTGGACACCTGGTCGACGAGGTAGACACGGCCGCCACGGCCGGTGTCGACCTCGCAAAGGTTGTAACCGAAACCGCGGCTCTCGCAACGGAACTCGATGTCGCGATCCCAGCCGTCGCGCTGCGCCGATACCGGTGACGCGCCAAGCGACAGGCCGGCCGCAGCCGACCAGACGGCACAACGTAGGTATCCTTTCATTGCTTTTCTCTCCCCTCGATCGCCGGGGCGATGCCCGGCGGACAGTGGCCGCGCGCCGTCGTAAGGCGTCGGGACCGATCCCGGCCGCGCGCCGCGCGCGCTGCCGCGTCCGGTTTGTACCACTGTGACGACCCGAATGCGCCGCCGGGCCGCGCAGAATCCGTGCGCGGCTCCGGCGGACAGCAGGCGAAGGTCAGGCAGGCCGGATGACGACCGACGCGGCGCTGCGCGTCGACGGGCCGTGATGGACGGCCTCGATGTTGTTGCCGTCGGGATCCCGCGCGAACGCGGCGTAGTAGCCGGGATGATAGTCACGCTCGCCGGGCGCGCCGTTGTCGCTGCCGCCGTGTTCCAGTGCGGCGCGGTGGAATCGCCGCACGGTTTCGGGCGAGTCGGCCTGAAACGCCAGATGCACCGCGCTCGCCGCGTCGCCGCCGGCCGGACTCACGTAGAGCTCGTCGCACCCGAACGCCTCCGCCGTGTCGATCTCCAGCGCGAGTCCCAGCGTGCCGAGCACGGCGACGTAGAAATCGCGCGCGCGCTTGAGGTCCGCGACGCGCAGTTGAACGTGATCGACGAGTCGTCCTCGATGGAATTCCATGGCCTGATCTCCGTGATGACAAGCGACGGCACCCGGCGACGTCACGCCGGTGCCGATCGCAAGACGAGCGCAAGTCCCGTCGTCGCGTCGTGAATGCGGACGCGACATCGCGCTCCAGCCCGGCTCGTCGGCGTGCGCTACAGGTGCGCGAAGAACTGCGGACACTCCTGCCAGCGGTCGTTGAGACCGTCGACGTACATGATCGGCGCGCGCGCGAGCGCTTCGTCGCCGACGTCGGTCAGACAACCGAGGTTCACGCCGTACATCCTGCCGATCGGCGTGTCGTTGCCGACGCCGAACGCGCGCACGCCGCAATGCCGGCAGAAGAAATGCTGGTTCTTGCGCGAATTGAACAAATATTCCGTCAGCTCGGATTGCCCGGTCAGCAGGCGGAACTCGTCTTCGCGCGCGACCGCGGGCCAGAAGCGCGTGCGGCGGCAGATCGTGCAGTTGCAGCGATAGGTCGGCTGCGTGAGATCGAGGTCGGCTTCGAACGTGACGGCGCCGCAATGACAGCTGCCGTGGTAGGTCTTGCGCATCGCGAGCTCTCCGGCGCGTTGCGCGCCGCAATGGCGGCACGCGCTCGCGGTGGACGGAAACGCGGGATCAGGCAGGCTTGACGTCGTGCAGTTTCCAGACGCGGCCGGCCAGCAGGTTCAGGCGATGCTTGACGACCGCGTGCGGCAGGGTCGTCACGACTTCGACTTCGGTGTGCAGGTCGGATTGCTCGGCACTGACGCGCGCACTCGCGTCGCTGGCGCCGAGCAGCGGATCGACCGCGTCGGGATCGGGCTGCAGCGCCTTCCAGCGCTGCCAGAGCAGCGGCTCGCGCAGTGCCGACTGCAAGGTGGTCGCGAAACTGTCGGGACTGATGCCGTGGAACGAGAGCTCGGCGTTTTCGCCGCGGGCCTGGGAAAGATCGCCGATGCTGAGGAAGTAGCGTTGCGCTGCGGCCATCTGGATCTCCTTGAGCAAGGCGCGGAGCCGGGCTCCGCCGTCGCGTGCAGTCTAGCGCGATCGTTCGTGAGGGCGGCATGAGGCGCTGCGCGGCTTGCGGGCTCGCGTCCGGGTGCCGGTTCGCGGCTCCGTCCATGGTCGCATGCAGGACTTTTGTCCTAAGCCGAGAGCGGGCCGGCTGGCCTAGGATGGGAGTCTGACCAAGGGAGACACCTATGCTGCGCCATCCTCTGGCCCTCGCTCTGGGCCTGCTGCTCGCCGTGCCCGGCTTTGCGGCCGACGCGAAGGACGACAAGAAAGCCGACAAGTGGGACGTCAACGCAGCGCACGGTCCGACCAAGACCGTGAAGTTCACGACCGACGAAGGGACGTGGATGGACCTCGACGTGAGTCGCGACGGCAAGCAGATCGCCTTCAGCTTGCTCGGCGACATTTATGTCCTGCCGATCGAGGGCGGCAAAGCCAGGCGCGTGACGAACGGCGCGGCCTGGGACGTGCAGCCGCGCTTCTCGCCGGACGGCCGCGAACTCGCCTTCACGTCCGACCGCGGCGGCGGCAACAACCTCTGGCGCGTGCGCACCGACGGCAGCAATGCGGTGCAGGTCAGCAAGGAAGACTTCCGTCTGCTCAACAACCCGGTCTGGACGCCCGACGGCGAATACCTCATCGGGCGCAAGCATTTCACCGGCCAGCGCTCGCTCGGCGCGGGCGAGCTCTGGCTCTATCACAAATCCGGCGGCGCCGGCCTGCAGCTGACCAAGCAGAAGAACGACCAGCAGGACCAGGGCGAACCGGCGGTCAGTCCGGACGGCCGCTACGTGTATTTCTCGGAAGACGTCACGCAGGGGCCGTCGTTCCAGTACAACAAGAACGCGCACGATACGATCTATGCGATCCGCCGGCTCGATCGCGAAAGCGGCGAGATCGTCGACCTCGTGTCGACGCCGGGCGGCGCGGTACGGCCGCAGCCGTCGCCGGACGGCAAGTCGCTGGCCTTCATCAAGCGCGTACGCGACAAGAGCGTGCTGCACGTGCTCACGCTCGACACCGGCGAGGTCAAGCCGCTCTGGGACGGCCTTTCGCATGACCAGCAGGAAGGCTGGGCCGTGTTCGGTCCGTACGCGAACTACGCCTGGACGGCGGATTCCAGGAATGTCGTGATCTGGGCCAAGGGCAAGCTCTGGCGCGTCGACGCCGCGAGCGGCAAGCCCGAGGCGATCGCGTTCAGCGCCGACATCGAACAGACCGTCGCCGCGCCGCTGCGCTTCGAACAGACGCTCGACAGCGGCAGCTTCGCACCGAAGATGATCCGCGATGCGGCCACGAGCGCCGACGGCAAGACACTCGTGTTCCATGCGCTCGGCCATCTCTGGACCAAGTCGCTACCGGGCGGCACGCCGCAGCGCCTGGGCAAGAGCGAGGGCGTGTTCGAATACCAGCCGAGCTTCAGCGCCGACGGCCGCAAGCTCGTCTACACGACCTGGTCCGACGAAAAGCAGGGCGCCATCGTCGAACGCGATCTCGCGAGCGGCAGCGACCGCGTGCTGACCACGACGCCGGGCTTCTACTACTCGCCGCGCTACTCGCGCGACGGCCGCTACCTGACCTGGTCCAAGCAGGCGGGCAGTTCGCTGACCGGCGCGCTCAATGCGGGCGAAGGCGGCGTCTATGTCATGGCGACGAACGGCGGCACGCCCAAGCGCCTCACGCACGAGGGCGCCGAACCGCAGTTCAGCGCCGACGGCAAGCGCATCTATTTCCTGACCGGCGGCGGCATCAAGAAGAAATTGCAGAGCATCGGCATCGCCGGGGAAGAGCCGCGCGACGTGTTCGATCTCAAGTACGTCGATTTCGTGTCGGTCAGTCCCGACGGCAAGTGGGTCGCGTTCACCGAACTGTTCAACGCCTACGTCGCGCCGATGCCGCAGACCGGCAAGGCGATCGAACTCGCCAAGGACACGACGGCGATCCCGGTCAGCAGGATTTCCGACTACGTCGGCTCCTACCTGCACTGGGGCAATGACAGCGCGAGCCTGCACTGGCTCGTCGGCAACGAGTACTTCACGCGCGAGCTCAAGGACGCCTTCGCGTTCGTGCCGGGTGCGCCCGGCGAGCTGCCGAAACCCGCGGCACTGAAAGGCATCGACGTCGGCCTGCGCGCGAGCGTCGACACGCCGAGCGACGTCGTCGCGTTCACGCACGCGCGGCTCGTCACGATGAACGGCGAGGAAGTCGTCGAAGACGGCACGCTGGTCGTCGAAGGCGACTCGATCAAGGCGCTCGGCAAGAACGTGACCGTGCCGGCCAACGCGCGCGTCATCGATGCGAGCGGCAAGACCATCGTGCCGGGCTACGTCGACGTGCACGCGCATGCGAGCCATTTTTCGCAAGGCGTGGTGCCGCAGCAGAACTGGGCCTACTACACCAATCTCGCGTTCGGCATCACGACGATGCACGATCCGTCGGCGACGACGGAAACCGTGTTCTCGCAGGCCGAGCTCGTGAAGGCCGGCGATCTCGTCGGTCCGCGCGTGTTCTCGACCGGCACCATCCTCTACGGCGCGGACGGCGACTTCAAAGCCGTCGTCAATTCGCTCGACGATGCGCGCGCGCACCTCAAGCGCATGAAGGCCAACGGCGCGTTCAGCGTGAAGAGCTACAACCAGCCGCGCCGTGAACAGCACCAGCAGATCAATCAGGCCGCACGCGAACTCGGCATGCTCGTGGTCGAGGAAGGCGGCTCGACGTTCAACTTCAACATTCCGATGATCCTCGACGGCGCCACGAGCATCGAGCACAACGTGCCGATCGCGCCGCTGTACAAGGATGTCGTCGACCTGTGGAAGCAGACCGACGTGCGCAACACGCCGACGCTGGTCGTCAGTTACGGCGGCCTCTCGGGCGAATACTGGTGGTATGCGCGCGACAACGTCTGGGAAGACAAGAAGCTCGCACGCTTCTTCCCGCGCGAGACGCTCGATGCGCGCTCGATCCGCCGCGAGACCGCGCCGGACTGGGACTACTACCACATCGAAGTCGCCAAGGCGGCCAAACACCTGCGCGACAACGGCGTGCGCATCCAGATCGGCGGCCACGGCCAGCTGCAGGGACTGTCGCCGAACTGGGAAATCTGGATGCTGACGCAGGGCGGTTTCAGCAACTACGAAGCACTGCGCGCCGCGACGATCGACGGCGCCGACCTGCTCGGCCTGTCCAAGCAGATCGGCTCGCTGGTGCCGGGCAAGCGCGCCGACCTCGTCGTGCTGAACTCCAATCCGCTCGAGAACATCCGCTCGACCATCGACACGCGCTACGTCATGGTCAACGGCCGCCTGTTCGACGTGGACGCGGACATGGCCGAAGTCGGCGGCAAACAGCGTCCGGCGCCGACGTTCTATTGGCAGCGCCACCGTGACGGCCGCACCTT
>CAMLSI010000061.1 GCA_946482585.1 uncultured Lysobacteraceae bacterium | reverse complement strand
CGCACGCGCAGCGCGCCGTCGCACCAGTCGGCGGCGCCGATCATGAAGGCGCGCGTGCCGCTGCCGCCGGCCAGGCCGGTCGTTTCGGTGTCGAAACACAGGAAGCGTCCGCGCGCGACCGGCTCGCCGTCGGGCCAGCGCGGCGGCAGCAGCGGCGCCGCGGCCGCTGCCGGATAGCGCCGCTCGATCGCGTGGACGCCGGCTGCGACGGCTTCGCCGATCAGCGGCAAGTCCGGACGCGCCGGCACGTGCGGCGAGGCGCGCGCGGGCCGCAGGTCGAGCAGCCGGCGCAGGCGTTCGACCGCGAGCCCGAGCGGCGGCGCGTCGGCGACGGCCGCCGCGTCGACCGGCGGCGGCGCTGCCGGGGAGACCGTCAGGCCAGCCTGGTTGCGCAGTCGCCGCAGTTTTTCGACCAGGGCACTCATGCGCCGCGCAGCAGCGCGAGCACGCGCGCCGCGTGCGCCTTCGGCGTGGCGGCGGCGTCTTCGTCGATCGCGAGCACGGGACCGACGCAGGCCGGACAGCCGCCGCGGCAGGCGCAGGCCTCGATCAGCGCCGCCGCATCGCGCACGAGTTCGGCCTGCAGGCGGAACAAGGGATCGCTCAGTCCCACGCCGCCGGGATAGTTGTCGTAGAGATAGACCGTCGGCGTGAACCGCCCGGCGTCGATCGCGGCATCGTCGGCGCGCCAGCGCGCGCGGCCGTGCGGATCGCGTTCGACGAACGCACTGGCGTCGCCGCTGCCGACCGATTTCATGAGATCGCGCGATTCGGCCATGACGCGCACGCTCGCGACCGTATGCAGTGCGGTCGCCGCGCCGAGGAAGCCGTCGAGCGCCTCCTGGCGCGACGCGAACGCCTCGTCGAGCGCCTCCTGCGGCAGTTGCCACCAGAGTGCCGTCGTATGCAGCTCCTGGTCGGGCAGGCTGACCGGGCCGTAGCCGATGTTCTCGTGCGTGTAGTAGCGGATTTTCTTGTAGCCGGCGACGCGGCGCACGACGTGCACCTCGCCGAGATAGGCGCTGCCCGCGGCGGCGCGGACGCCGTCGAAACGTTCGAGCACCTTGAGCCGCGTGTAGTCGATCGCGTCGGTGTAGTAGTCAACGTGCGTACGCGTCACGAAGGCCTTGCGGCCGTCCCAGTCGAGTTTCTCCACCTGGTACGGCACCGACTGCACCATGTGGATCGCGCCCTCGTAGAGCGTCAGCGCGGCGCTGGAGTAGTCGACCTCGGCAATGATGCTCTGCCGCCCGTCGCTGCGGTCGACGACGACGAAATTGCCGTCCGCGACCGAGCGCAGATTGACGGCGTTGGCCGGATACGCGTCGGCGATCCATTCCCAGCGCGGACCTTCGCGATGCACGACGTCGGACTCGGCGAGCACCTGCAGATACGCGTCGGGCTCGATGGCGCCGAAACGGTCGCCGTCGACGAACGGCAGCTCGAACGCGGCGCAGCGGATGTGATCGAGCAGGATCAGCGGCTGGTCCGGCGCGATGCGCGCCTGTTCCGGCGGCGCCGCGAGAAAGAACTCGGGATGACGCACGATGTATTGATCGAGCGGCTGGCTCGACGCGACGAGCACGCCGATCGCCGCCTGCTGGCGCCGCCCGGCGCGCCCGAAGCGCTGCCAGGTCGCGGCGATCGAGCCCGGATAGCCCTGCAGCAGCACCACGTCGAGCGCACCGATGTCCACGCCGAGTTCCAGCGCCGATGTGCTCACGAGGCCGTCGATCTGACCCGCGCGCATGAGCTGCTCGGTGCGGCGGCGCTCGGTCGGCAGGTAGCCGCCGCGATACGCATGGATGCGCGCAGGCTTGCGCGGATCATGATCGAACACGTCCTTCAGATACTTGGTCAGCACTTCGACCATGAGCCGCGACGGCGCGAACACGAGCGCCTTGAGCTTCGCGCGGATCGCCGCGCGCGCGATGCGCGTGACCTGCGAGCGCGCGGACGCGCGCAGGCCGAGGTCGGCGTTGACCACGGGCGGATTCCACAGCAGCACGTGCTTTTCGCCGCAGGGCGCGCCGCTCTCGGTGACCGCGTGCACCGGCTGACCGATGAGCGCCTGCGCGTGCTCGCGCGGATTGCCGATCGTCGCCGAGCAGAGGATGAAGGTCGGGCTGACGTCGTAGAACGCGCAGATGCGCGCGAGCCGCCGCAGCACGTTGGCCAGGTGCGAGCCGAACACGCCGCGATAGCTGTGGATCTCGTCGATGACGACGTAGCGCAGGTTCTCGAAGAACTGCGCCCACTTCGTGTGATGCGGCAGCATGCCCTGATGCAGCATGTCGGGATTGCTGACGACGATGTCGCCGTGCAGCCGTATCGCCTGGCGCGCGTCGCCGGGCGTGTCGCCGTCGAAGGTGCAGGCGCGCAGGCCGAGATCGCCGGCGCGGTTGAGCTCGAGCAATTCCGACACCTGATCCTGCGCGAGCGCCTTGGTCGGAAACAGATAGAGCGCCTTGGCCCGCGAACGGACCGCCGCATCGACGACGGGCAAGGTGTAGCACAGTGTCTTGCCCGATGCGGTCGGCGTCACGACGACGGTGTGCCGGCCGGACCGCACCGAGTCCCAGGCTTCCGCCTGATGGCTGTAGAGCCGCGTGATGCCGCGCGCCTGCAGCGCCGCACGCAGCGCCGGCGACAGATCGTCCGGCAGTTCGGCGTAGCGACCGGGCTGCGCCGGCAACGTGAACCGGCCGGTGATGCGATCGGCATAGCGCTGCGCCAGGCGCGCGAGCAGGCGCGCCGGATCGGGCGGCGCCGGCAGGCGGTCGGCGATGAGTCGGGCGAGATCGGTGGACATGCGGGGGTTCCGGAGCGGAGATCGGCTGCGGCTATAGCCGGCGCCGATCTCAGAACCTGCGACGCGGTCCCGCATGTGTGTGGAGGGGACGGGGCGCGGAGATCTGCCGAGCTCCGGCGCGGGTGGCCGCGGCGAGACGGCGCAGCGTGTTGGCCGCAGCGATGATCCAGCCACTAGAATCGCCGCGAACCAGGGGAGACCACATGTCCACCACAGCCGCAACCGTGCCGGCGCAGCGCGTTCCGCTCGCGCTCAAGCTCGGCTTCACCGCCTTCATGGCGATCATGGTGCCGTTCTACTGGATCACCTACGGCCCGACCAATTTCCTCTACTTCTGCGACGTGGCCATGTTCTTCACCCTGGCCGCGGTCTGGTCCGAATCGCCGCTGCTCGCGTCGATGCCGGCGGTCGGTCTCATCGTGCCGCAGTTCGTCTGGTGCGTGGACTTCCTCGCGAGCTGGCTCGGCATGCCGCTGCTGTCGATGACGGCCTACATGTTCGATCCGGGCATACCGCTGTTCGCCCGCGGACTGTCCTCGTTCCACGCCTGGCTGCCGTTCGTGCTCGTGTTCCTCGTCGCCCGCCTGGGCTACGACCTGCGCGCCTTTCTCTACTGGACGCTGCTGGCCTGGGGACTGCTCGCGATCTGCCGCCTGTCCCTGCCGCCACCGCCGCCCGACCCCGCGAATCCGAACGTGCCGGTGAACGTCAACTACGTCTACGGATTCGGCGACGCGGCCGCCCAGACCCTCATGCCCGGCTGGGCCTGGCTCGCACTGCTCTACGTCGGCCTGCCGCTGCTCGTGTTCTGGCCGACCCATCTCGTGCTGCGGCGCTGGAAGGCACCGCAGTAGACCGGCAGAGCCACGGGCGGCGCCGAACCCGCGCGACGCGGCCCGCGGTGCCCGCGTTGCGTTTCTCGCGACCGGATGACGGCTTCGCGCATCGCGTTACGTCACTATCCACTCGAAACCTCAGCTCCGGAGTGTCACGTGATTCGCCGTCTATTCCTTCGCGCACTCGTACTGGCCGCCGCGTTCTCGGTCGCGGCCTGGGCCGAACAGCCCGCACCGCCCGCCGCGGCACCCACGGTCGCCGCGCCGTCGATCGCCCTGCCGCCCGCGATCGATCGCGTGCTGCGCGACTACGAAACCGCGTGGGTCGCCAAGGACGACGAAGCGCTCGCCAAGCTGTTCACCGCGGACGGCTACGCGCTGCCGAACGGCCAGCCGCCCGCCGCTGGCGCTGCAGCGATCCGCGCGGCTTATGCGCAGAACGCCGGTACACCGCTCGCGCTGCGCGCGCTGCACTACGCCGAGTCGGGCGACATGGCCTACGTCGTCGGCGGCTTCGGCGGAGGCGCTGGCAAGCCGGACTTCGGCAAGTTCGTGCTGGTGCTTCGCCGCGGCGGCGACGGCGTCTGGCGCATCGCTGCCGACATGGACAACGCCAACGCCTTGCCGAAACGCGCTCCGGCGGCGACGCACTGAATCTCCGACCGACGATCGCGGCGTATCCGATGGATTCGCCCCCTTCGCCGATCGATCGAGACAGCAAAACGGCGGATCACGCGCGTCCGCAGCTACCGCGGAGGCTGGGCACGTGCAGCAGGCTCGGCGCGGGACCTCGCCGCTTTGGCCGAGCAGCTCGGATAACAGAGGCTCAAAAACATCCGGCTGGCGTTGCTGTTGGGCTGAATCGAGCCCTGCCCTGACGTTGCCCGGACGCACACGGCGGGCTGAGAGTTCGGCTGCCCGGACGGCACAGGCATTTCGCCGTCCTCCACGCGCCCTTTTCCAAGGAAGACCCCATGCACCGCCGCCTTTACGTCGCCGCACTGCTGTTCGCCGCCTCGCTGCCGTTCTCGTCCGCCCAGGCCCAGAGCCCGGGCGACCGGATATTCCACAGCGGCATCGAGCCGGCTTTCGTCGTCGCCGGGCACATCGGCTATCCCGAACCACTGGCGGGCGCCACGATCGAAGCCTTTGCCGGCAGTTACGTCGCGACCACGCTGTCGACAGCCGACGGCAGCTATCGCGTGCATCTGGAAACGCGCTATCTCGCCGCCGATCCGCTCATCGAGATCGTCGGCTACGGCCACGGCACACGCACGCTCGAAGTCTGGGCCGGCGCGCTCGGACCGCTGTCGCGATTGCAGTCGCTCGGCAGCGCAACCGGCGTCAACGATAGCCAGGACGCGTTCGCGCGGCTCGGCCCCTACAGCACCGCAGCGACGGCCGCACTGCGCGGCTTCAACGGCTTCGCGCGCATCACCGATGCCGCGACATTCCAGCGCGCGACGCGCGCCACGGCGGCGAAGGATTACCTCGCCTACGGACTCGCGCTGATCGCAAACGGCACACTGCCGCTGCCGGCCGGCGCGACGAACACCTTCGCCACCGTGCTCGCGCCGGCACCGGCGCAGCAGCTGTACGCGGACGTCAGCGAACTCGACACCGTGAGCTGCACGCAGCCCGCCGACTCGACCTACTGCGCGATCGCATTGACCCTGCCGGTCGATGCCGCGATCGTGCCGCTCGCCGTGATCGCGCCCGAACCCCTTTACGTACTGTACGACGCGTATGCCAGCGTGCTGCGCTCCAGTGTCGAGAGCCAGCTCGCCTACCGCCTGCAGGGCGCCAGTGGAACTGTGTATTTGGATTCTGAGCAACCGCTAACGGCCACGGTCACCGCCAATGCTCAGGGCGGCGTCGACCTGACGCGCAGCAACGGTTTGCCTTTCAGCCGATCCATCTCGTTCGACCTGGTCAACGGCACCCAGGTCCTCGCGGTCTACGACGTGGTCGGCATTCGCGTGCGGCCGAGCTACGGTCCCGGCGGTATCGCACGCCACGCCATCGCATTCACGACGCGCGTCACCTATCCCGACAACCCGGAAATCCCGATGCGCATGCTGACGGCGCGGCTGCGCCTGCCGACCGAAACGGCCGGTGAAGCGCTGCATCCGCTGCTCGTCGCGACGGTGCCGAATTTCGGCAACGGCAGCTTCGTGCTCGCGCTGCCCGAAGATCTCGGCACGTCGACCGACGGCATCGAAGGCCGCTTCGGCTACGACATCTACGATTTCGCCGCAAGCTTCAACGCCACGACGCGGCGCCGCGCGCGCAGCGTGACCTGGGTCGCAGGCGGCAACACTGTGGAATTCACCTATGGCCCCGACTCCGCGACGTTGCAGTTCGTCAACGAGGAAGAACCCGGCGTCTGGCGCACGGTCACGCGGCTTCAGTCCGCGACACAGGACATCCTGCTGGTCGGGCTCGCCCTGCGTGCCGATGCGGCGGGCTGGAGCCCCGGTGCGCCGCCGACCGCGTACCAAACGCGCGTCAACGGTCATCTCTGCGGCACGCCGTACGGCGATCTCGACCAGTTCGCGACTAACGCGCTGTGTGCGCCGTTCGGCTGGATCATGCAGCCCGGCGGCGTCCTCGACCGTCTCGACCTGGTCGGCTGGGGCAGCTGGAGCTACGCCGACGCACCGCATGCCGGCAAGCTGCTGATCCAGAACAATTCCGCGACGCAGAAACGCGGCTGGGAACGCGTGCGTCATGCGCAAGGCCGCGGCTACATACTCGAAAACTTCGTCACCGGCAATCCGGCACCGGCGATCACGTTTGCGCCGACCTCGCGGCTCGTGCGGATTCGCGATCAGTGACGTCCGCGCGGCGCGATGGTCCGCCTGCCTCGCGCCGTGCACGGTAGCGGTCCGCAGCCACACGGGACATTGGCAATGCGAACACGCCACCGAACATGGGTTATGCGTGAAGCGACGCGAGAAAAGAGTACGGAAGCCGAGCCACGCGCCGTTGCCGTTACTCGCTTCTCCCCCTTCTTCCTTCGATCGTTACGGACACCAAACGCGAGCACACCGCCGAGCACGAGCAAGCGTGAGCAAGACCGGGAACCGGTGGGATGCGGAGGCTTGCGGATTGGCTCTCCCTCGTTTCTCAACGGCTGCTTCACTCGCTCGCCAGCACAGCCAGAAACGCCTCGCCGTATTTTTCGAGCTTGGTCGCGCCGACGCCGTTGACGCGCGCCAGTTCGCGGATCGACGTGGGGTGCTCGCGCAGCATGTCGAGCAGGGTCGCATCGTGGAAGATCACGTAGGCGGGCACGTTCTGCTCTTTCGCGAGCCGCGCGCGCAGGCTGCGCAACGCATCCCATAGCGGGCGTTCGTCGTCGCCGATCTGCAGGCTGTTGTGCGCGGCCGCGCCGCGGCCGCTCTTGCGCGCGGCCTTGCGCTCGGCGCGGCGCTGGACATCACCGGCCTCAAAGCGCATGAGCACGCGCGCTTCGCCCTTGAGCACGGCGCGGCTGGAATCGGACAAATGCAGCGTACCGTAGCCTTCATGATCGGCGGCCAGATGCCCCGCGGCGACGAGATGGCGGAATACGCCGCTCCACTGGCGCGCGTCGAGATCGCGGCCGATGCCGTAGACGCTGAGCTTGTCGTGGTTCCAGCTGCGCAGGCGTTCGCTGTCCTCGCCGCGCAGCACGCTGACGAGATGCCCGACGCCGAAGCGCTGTCCGGTGCGGTAGACCGCCGACAACGCCTTCTGCGCGACCTCGGTCGCATCCCAGCTGCGCGGCGGCGTTATGCAATTGTCGCAATTGCCGCAATTTTCGCTGCGCGACTCGCCGAAGTAGGCCAGCAGCAGGCGGCGACGGCAGCCGGTGGCCTCCGCATAGCCCAGCAGGGCCTCGAGCTTGGCGCGCTCGACGCGCTTGCGTTCCTGGCCCGATTCCGACTGCGCGATCATCTGGCTCATCGTGACCACATCGCCGAGCCCGTAGCAGAGCCAGGCTTCCGCCGGCAGGCCGTCGCGGCCGGCGCGGCCGGTTTCCTGGTAGTAGCCTTCCATGCTCTTGGGCAGGTCCAGATGCGCGACATAGCGTACGTCGGGCTTGTCGATGCCCATGCCGAACGCGATCGTCGCGACCATGACGACGCCGTCGTCGCGCAGGAAGCGCTGCTGGTTCGCCGCGCGCACGGCCTGGTCCATGCCCGCGTGATACGGCAGTGCGTCGAAGCCGTCGGCTGCGAGCGCCGCCGCGGTTTCGTCGACCTTCTTGCGCGACAGGCAATACACGATGCCGGATTCGTCGCGGCGATCGGCGAGGAATTCGCGCAGCTGCCGCCGCGCATTGTCCTTCTCGACGACCTGGTAGCGGATGTTGGGGCGGTCGAAGCTCGCGACGAACTGCCGCGCCTCGTCGAGACCGAGCCGTTCGACGATCTCCGCGCGCGTGGGCGCGTCGGCCGTCGCCGTCAGTGCGATGCGCGGCACCTGCGGGAAGCGTTCGTGCAGCAGGTTGAGGCCGCGGTATTCGGGACGGAAGTCGTGGCCCCATTGCGAGACGCAGTGCGCTTCGTCGATCGCGAACAGCGAGATCGGCACGCGCCCCAGCTGATCGAGCATGCGCTCGCCGAGCAGTCGCTCCGGCGCGACGTAGAGCAGTTTGAGCTCGCGGCGCAGCAGGCGCTGCTCGACCTCGCGCTGATCCTGCGGCGACAGCGAGGAATTGAGGAAGGCGGCCGCGACGCCGAGCTGGGTCAGCGCGTCGACCTGGTCCTGCATCAGCGCGATCAGCGGCGACACCACGACGGCGGTGCCTTCGCGCAGCAGCGCGGGTACCTGATAGCACAGCGATTTGCCGCCGCCGGTCGGCATCAGCACGAGACAATCGTTGCCGGCATGCAGGTGGTCGACGATCGCGGCCTGTTCGCCGCGGAAACTCGCGTAGCCGAAAACGCGATGCAGGACTTCAAGAGCGAGTGAGGTCATCCGCACATGCTAGCGGATGGAGCAAGCCCCCGGCATCGGACTGCAGCGGCGCACGGGCTGCGAAGATTCCCACGAGCGGCAGGCGATGCCGTCGTCCGCGTCGTCGCATTGCCTTCGCGCGGCCGCGCGGTGTATTGACGCGAGCAGAACAGGAATCGCCGTTCCGCCGGCGATGTCCTCACCATTGCCGGCGGATGCGGCGAACACACAGACAGGGCGTGGCTGGAGATGCTCGGAATCCATGATTTTCCGCTGTTCGTCGCCGGCGGCCTGCTGCTCAACATCGTTCCGGGCGCCGATCTTCTCTACATCGCGGGGCGCTCGGCCTCGCAAGGCGCGAAGGCCGGGGCGATTGCCGCGCTCGGCATCGGCGCCGGCTGCTTCGTGCACGTCCTCACGGCAATCATCGGCGTGTCGGCGCTCGTCGCGGCGTCAGCAGAGGCGTTCCTGCTGATGAAACTGGCAGGCGCGGCCTATCTGGTCTGGCTGGGCATAGGCCTGCTGCGTAGCTCGACGACCGACGCCGGCGCCGCGACGCAGCGCCGCTCGCCCGATCCGCCGCGCACGATCTTTCTGCAAGGGTTCGTGACCAATGCGCTGAATCCGAAAGTCGCCGTGTTCTTCCTCGCGTTCCTGCCGCAGTTCGTCGACGAGTCGGCGCCGCATCCGTCCCTGGCCATGCTGCTACTCGGCATCGTCTTCAACGTGAACGGCACGCTCTGGAATCTGTGCGCGGCGTTCGGCAGCGCGGCAATCGCCGGCAAGCTCCGCGGCGCGGCGCTGCTGGCGAGAATGGCGAAGCGTGCGGCGGGCGCGCTGTTCGTTTTTCTCGGCTACCGGCTCGCGACGAGCACGAACTGAGGCATCGCCGCAGCGACGCGAGTTCTCCCGAGCGCACGCAGCAATGTCGACGTGCCGCTGCCGCTGGCGGCGGTCAAGCGCTGCCGGCCCGAAGCGGCGACGCGGCATCCGGCCGGCCGAGAACCGCGCGCGGGTCGCCATGTGGGGACAGGTCCCTGATGGCGTGCTGGCTGACGGCGCGTCGACGCGCGAACTGGGCAGGCTGAAAGGATGTGAGCAGTGATCGCGGCCCGGCGAACCCGTCGGCCGGACCCGGTCGACGAAGCGGATGCCCTGCTTGAAGGCGGCTTGGGTTTCGCCGATGGAGCGCGCCTCGCTGATGCCGATCTGCGAGCGCACCGCGGACCGACGAGAACGCGCCCTCGCCGACCCCGAGGATGCCGATGTCGGCGACTCGACGAGCTGGATGCACACGGTCCCCGGTGACCGGTCTGCCGTTCCGCCAGCCGCGATCATTACGGTCCGTGGCATGGTTGCAGCCCCCGATTCGTGCGCTGGCGGCGCGCCGGTTGACACCGAGCCGCGCACCGTACGCCCGGATGACTGCGCTGTCATTCTGCATTGCAGCAGCGATTTTCGTCGAATGACAGCGCTATCAATTTCAATTGACAGCGCTGCCATCGATATGCACTCTGCGTCGCCAGCGGCTAATCAAAGACGCTCGGGGACTGGCTCAGAGAGCGTCATCAACGGGAGGGTTACACCCATGTTCGTTCGCAAAACCCTGCTCTACCTTTCCATCGGCGCGGTGCTCGCGGCCAGTTCGACCGTGGCGGCGGCGCAAGGCGGAGCCGGCGCGGATCCGAAGTCGACACCGGACGCCGGCGGCGATGCCGAAACCACCGCGCTCGACCTGGTCACCGTGACGGCGACCAAGCGCAGCACGCCGCTGCAGAAGACCCCGGTCGCGATCACTGCGATCAGCGCGCAGGCACTGGATAAGGAACGCGTGATCACGGTGCAGGACATCACCAGCCTCGTGCCCGGTTTTGCCGCGACCACCCAGGGCGACCACGGCGTGATCACGCTGACCTTGCGCGGCATCGGCAACGACAGCGCGAAGACTGAATACGCCGATCCGGAGGTCGCGCTGTTCGTCGACGGTATCTACACGCCGCGCGCCGAAGGTGCCGCCTCGCTGTTGCTCGATCTCGAATCGATCGAGGTGTTGCGCGGACCGCAGGGCACGCTGTGGGGCCGCAATTCGACCGTCGGCGCAGTCAACATGCAGACCGCCAAGCCCGTGATCGGCGACAGCTCGGGCACGGTGCAGTTCGGCCTCGGCAACTACGCGCGCCTCGGCGGCCGCGGCGCGTTCAACCTGCCGATCAGCGCGAGCTGGGCGGTGCGCGTCGCCTTCGCCCATGAGGAGCATGAGGGCTACGTCGACTACCAGAATCCCGGCGCACTGCTGCCGTCGGTCGAGTCGCAGCGCGCCGCCTACCTGGCGTCGGGCGGCGATCCGGCCGCGTTCCAGCCGATCAACGCGAACCTGTTCGTCACCGGCGGCGACAAATACAACGCGCAGAACCAGACCGCGGTGCGGATCAGCAGCCTGTTGCAGCCGAGCGACGCATTCAGCTGGAACGTTTCCTACGAATACTTCCGCGATACCGGCACGCCGAACATGAACCTGATGCAGACGCCGCGCGCGGGCCAGGATTTCTGGTCCGCCCTGATCGACACGGCGCCATCGCTCGATCGCGAGGTAAACACCCTGCGCAGCCGCATGGACTGGGAGCTCAGCGACTACCTGTCGTTGTCCTACATTGCCGGCATCAGCCGCTTCGAAGGATCGGCGGATTTCGATCAGGACGGCGGCGTGCAGGTACCGACCAGTTTCACGACCGGCGCGACCTTCCAGCAGGACCGCACCAACTATTCGGTCTATCGCAATCACAGCCACGAACTGAATCTGACGTCGAACGGCGAGAACACCGTCGACTGGATCCTCGGGCTCTACTACGCCGCCGAGAAAAACAAGATCCGTTTCGATATCCCGATCTTCAATGGCACGCAGCAGGGCACGGTCGCCTGGCAGGGCTCGTTCATCCAGCCCAAGCAGACCGTCGATTCCAAAGCCGTTTTCGGCCAGGCAACGTGGAACGTGTCGGACGTGTTCCGCCTGACGGGCGGTCTGCGCTACACCGATGACGCGAAGGAGAACATCGGCGGCCGCGGCTGGGGCTGGCAAGGCTACGGCAACCCCGACATTCCGCAGGTGCCGATCGCCCCGGGCACGATTCCCAGCAACGCGAACGGTTTCGGATTCGGTGTCGGCGGCATCAACGACGGCCAGTACGACCACGGCCAGTTGACCTGGCTGGCACGCACGGACTACGACGTGGCGCCGGGCTTCCTGCTCTACGCCAGCGTGTCGACCGGCTACAAGTCCGGTGGCCTGCAGGACGGCGGCGTGCCGTACCGGCACGAGGAGCTGACCAATTTCGAGATCGGCACGAAGTCGTCCTTCCTCGATGGCCGGGTGGTCTGGAACAACGCCGTCTACTACGAGGATTTCAAGGACTTCCAGCTCGCCGCGCCGATCACGTTCGTCGACGGCAGCCGCGGACTCGGCTTCTCGAACGTGAAGGGCAGCACCAAGGTCTGGGGCTTCGAATCCGAACTGAATGCACGCCTGAGCGACGACGATCGCCTGCAGTTCGTGTTCTCGGCGATTCCGCACAAGAAACTCGGCACCCTGCTGTACGCCGGCTCGAACGACTATCAGGGGCTGCCGCCCTGCCCGGCCGAATCGGGCATCGGCAACTGTCTGGACGTCTCGGGCAACGAACTCGCCCATGCCCCCGATGCCGCGTTCACCCTGGTCTACGAGCACGATTTCCGCTTCGCCAGCGGCGCGCGGCTGACCCCGCGCATCAGTACCCACTACGAGACCGAAAGCTGGCTCAGTGCGTTCAACCTCGGCGACGGTGACAAGCAGGCCGGCTACACCCGCACCGATCTGAGCGCGCGCTATCTCAATCCGGACGGCACCTGGTACGTCGACGTCTACGTCGACAACGCCGAGGACAAGAAGGTGCGCACGAGTGCGGGCAGGACGGCCGTCGGCGGCGGCTTTGAATACCTATCGCAATACCTGCCGCCACGAACCGTCGGGATGAATTTCGGCTTCTGGTTCTGAGCACCCGCCGCGCTGCCCGTCCGATCCATCGGGCGACCCGTTCCCCGGCGAAGACCGGAATCCGTTGACGCGCGCCTCCCCTCAGCGTCCACGGATTCCGGTCGTCGAAGGCGATGCATCGGGTCGGCGCGGCCTTCCCCGTCGCCTCGCCACAACGGCGAGCGCGAAACCCCAGCGAACCACGAGCGAGACGATGCCGAAGGACGAAAATCGAATGCAACCTGTGCGATTCCCCGCGGATTTCCTCTGGGGTGCGGCGACCGCCGCCTACCAGATCGAAGGCGCCTGGAATGCCGATGGCAAGGGAGAATCGATCTGGGACCGCTTTGCGCACACACCGGGCAAGGTTCGTGGCGGCGACAACGGCGACCTTGCCTGCGACAGCTACCACCGCTTCAGCGAGGACGTGGCACTGGTCAAGGCCATGGGTCTCGACAGCTATCGCTATTCGATCGCCTGGCCGCGCGTGCAGCCCGGCGGCCGCGGCGGTCCCAACGCAAAGGGACTGGACTACTACCGGCGGCTGACGGACTGCGTTCTCGAGGCAGGCCTGCGCCCGCTCGTGACGCTGTATCACTGGGACCTGCCGCAGGAGCTCGAGGATGCCGGCGGCTGGGCCCAGCGCGATACCGCCGCGCGCTTCGGCGACTATGCGAACCTGATCGCTGCCGCTCTCGGCGATCGCGTGCGCCACTGGATCGTCCTCAACGAACCGAAGACCTTCACGTCGACCGGCTACTGGCTCGGCGTGCATGCACCGGGGCGACGCGATGCGCGGGACTTCCTGCGCGCGACGCACGTCGCCAACCTCGCCCAGGGGCACGGCTTTCGCGCGCTCAAGGCGCATCGTGCGGACTGCGAAATCGGCAGCGCCTTCGATGTCGCGCCGATGTATCCGCAGTCGGACAGTGCCGAGGATGCCGCCGCCGCCGAGCGCTGGCACCGCTTTCTCAACCTGTGGTTCCTGCATCCGGCCCTGCACGGCTCGTATCCGGACGGCGTGCTGCCGGTCGACGAGATCGACGCGCTGCTCGGCTTCCTGCCGGGCGACGAAATCACCGTGCGCGCCGCCTTCGACTTCGTCGGCCTCAACTACTACTCACCATGGCTGGTGCGTCATGCCCCCGGCGGCAGCGACATTCCAGGCCTGGACTGTATCGGCGAGTGGGCGAAGGGACGCGGACGCCTGCCGCAGACCGACATCGGCTGGGACATCGACGCGAACGGCTTTCGCGACATCCTCGTGCGCATGCGCGAGCATACCGGCGGCCTGCCGATCGAGATCAGCGAATGCGGCGCGGCCTTCAACACCGGACCCGACGCCGATGGCGAGATCGACGACCAGACGCGCATCGATTTCCTGCGCCAGCACCTCAAGGCCATGGCCACGGCAATGGCCGAGGGCGTACCAGTGCGGGCCTTCCACCAGTGGAGCCTGCTCGACAACTTCGAATGGGCGGAGGGCTATTCGCAGCGCTTCGGTATCGTGCACGTCGATTTCGAGCGCAGCCAGACGCGCACGCTCAAGGCCTCGGGCCGATGGTTCGCCGAGGTCGCGGCCGCCAATGCCGTCGCCTGACTTGCGCCTCGCCGAAACGCTGTCGCGAACATCGCGAAACAGGCGGGGCGCGCGGAGCCGTCGCCCCGCCCTGCCGTCCCCAGCCCGAGTGAACCCGAAACCATGAACGCCATCCCTCTCGCGGCACTCCCGCAACGGCTGCCGACGCGACGCTACCTCGGCTATGGCCTCGGCGATTTCGCCTTCAATTTCTACTGGCTGCCGCTGCAGGTCTTTCTTCTCAAGTACTACACCGACGTGCTCGGCCTCGACAGCGGCGCGGCCGGCATCATCGTCATGATCTGCCTGATCTGGGACGGTCTGGTCGATCCGCTGATCGGCATCGTCGCCAACAAGACGCGCACGCGCTTCGGACGCTATCGCCCGTACATGCTGTTCGGCGCGATTCCGCTGGCCGTGACCTTCAGCTTCGTGTTCCTGCCGGTGCCGTTCCGCGATACCGCGCTGGTCGTGTATGCGCTGGTCACCCAGTTGTTGTTCCGCACGGTTTATGCCGCCGTCAACATCCCGTACGGCGCCATGATGGCGTCGATGACACGCGACTCGATGGAGCGCAACTGGCTGGCCGGCGCGCGCATGCTGTTCGCCTTCAGCGGCTCGGCCGTGGTTGGCTTTGCGACGCCACGACTGGTGGCGTGGCTCGGCATCGGCAATCCGGACTCGGCCTATTTCTGGTCGGCGGCAATCCTGTCGTCGTTCGCGACGCTGATCATCTTCGCCAGCTACGGGTTGACCGAGGAACGACTCGAGCCGGTCGCCGAACAGCAACCGCATCCGCCGCTGCGCGAACTGCTGCGCATGCTGGCCGGGAACACGCCGTTCCTGCAGGCGGCCGGGGCAATCGCCCTGTTCGGCTTCGCCAGCACGGCCACCAGCGCCAGCCTGCCGTACTTCGTGCAGTACTACATGCGCGGCGAGCCGACCATGACCGGCGATCTTGCCAGCATGATCCCGTTCGTGCAGATGCTCGCGATCCTGCCGTGGACGCTGATCAGCCGCTACACCGGCAAGCGGGCGGCGTGGATCATCGGCCTGCTCATTGCCACGGCTGCGCTCGGCGTGCTGGTCCTCATCGACCGACCGGATACGACCACCGTATTCGTGCTGGTCGCGATTACCGCGTTCGGCTCGGCAGCGATCGCCGTCAACTTCTGGTCGATCGTGCCGGACACGGTCGAATACGGCGAATGGCGATCCGGCGTGCGCGTCGAGGGCTTCGTCTTCGGCCTGGTTACCCTGATCCAGAAGTCGGCGCTCGGCCTTTCCTCCGCCTTCGTCGGCCTCTATC
>CAMLSI010000060.1 GCA_946482585.1 uncultured Lysobacteraceae bacterium | reverse complement strand
CGGCAGACCGCCGCCGTGTTGCCGAGGCGCGCGGCGACGCGCGCGATGCAGTCCTTGAGGCGCGGCGTCGCTTCCTGCTCTGGATCGGTCTGCAACGAATCCTGCCAGGCGCGCACGAGTGCCGCGGTCGCGCCCCAGGTGCGGAACGTGCGCGCGGTCAGCGCAAGCCCGGTGTGCTCGGCGAGGAACGCGTTGACGTCGGTCGAGCGCAGCGGATGCGGCCGGCCGTCGGCGCCGACGTACTGGAACAGCAACTGGCCGGGCAATTCCTGGCAGCGCCGTACGATGCGCGCGAGACGCGCGTCGGACAGCACCACGTGCTGCGGCTTGCCGGTCTTGCCGCGAAAGCGCAGCGCGATCCGGCGCCGAGTGATCCGCGCATGACGGTCGCGCAGCGTGGTCAGTCCATAGGAGCTGTTGCTGCGTGCGTATTCCTCGTTGCCGATGCGGATCAGGGTCCGGTCGAGCAGGCTGACGACGGCGGCCAGCACCTTGTCGCGCGACAGCGCCGGCTGCTCGAGCTGCTCGTGCAGACGGCGGCGCAGCCGCGGCAGCGCCGCGGCGAAGTCCTCGAGCAGCGCATATTTGTGTTGTTCGCGAAATGCGCGGAAATGCACGTGATAGCGATACTGCTTGCGTCCGCGCGCGTCGCGGCCGGTCGCCTGCAGGTGGCCGTCGGCGTGCAGGCAGATCCAGACGTCGCGATACGCCGGCGGTATCGCGAGCTTGCGGATGCGCGCGAGTATCCGCGGATCGCCGACACGCTGGCCGCGCGGATGCAGGTAGATGAACGCCTTGCCGTGTCGACGCCGGCGGATGCCCGGCGCGGCGTCGCTGACGTAGCGAAGGCTCGCGGGCAGACGACGGTGTGACGGGCGGGCGGCGGCAGGCATGACGGCTCCGGCGGTATCCGGTCGCCATCGTGCAGCCTTCGCGCCAGTGCTGCGACAGCGCAGGCGAGCGCCGTGGCCGCGCGCATTTCGGGCACTCTGCATGCCTTGCGCGGGCGCGGCTTGCAATCGGCGCGGCGTCGTCGTCATGCCGTCGCGATGCCGCATCTGGATTCAATGCGTTGGCGGCATTGCCCTCCGGCACGACTTCTGCGCTTCCATGGATGAACCACTGCGGCAGGGAGCCGGCCATGTACGACAAGAAGACGAAACTCCGGGTACGGGCGAGGCGCGGCGAAACACGTGAGCTCGAAGTATTCTGCGAACCGCGCCCCGGCGATGCAGGGGCAGTGCGCGTCGAACCGCTGCGGTGGGCGCGCGACGCCCAGGGCCGCTGGTATTCGTTCAGCACGATGGATGCGCGCGCGCTCGTGGAATCCAGTACGGGAGACTGGTTCTCGATCCTGGCCTGAAACGGCGATGGCGCGACGCATCGTCCCGGCACTGCGCGACGTGCGGTATCCGTCCGGTTCACGCCTCGGTCCGTGCCGCGCTTCGTGCGATGATTGCGGGCTGACGGCGCCGCCCGCCGTCGACCCGAATCGGCCCGCCTCGTGCCCGCGGCACGCCAGAATTCCGGCGTAGCCTGGATGCGAGCGCAGGCGCGCGATGCGCCATTTCGCACGGATACCTATGACTTTCGAAGATCTCGTCGCCGGTATACGGCGCTATCCCATCGTCACTGACGACACGCGCGAACTCGTCGCCGGCGGCGTATTCGTCTATGGCGGCGGACGCACGCGCAGGGACGAATTCCTGGAACAGGCGCTGGCCGCCGGCGCCGCGCTCGTCGTCAGCGACTGCGATCTGCCGCAGCTGCCGCCGGCGCAGTGCATACGCGTCGCGAACCGCCGCCGCGCCGCCGCCGAACTCGCGCGGGCGTTCTACGGCGATCCGAGTGCGCGACTGCTGATGGCCGGCGTGACCGGCACCTGCGGCAAGACCACGACCACCTACCTGCTCGAAAGCCTGCTGCAGGCCGGCGGCCATTCCGTCGGCGTCATCGGCACCGAAAACATGCGCCACGCCGGCCGCGTGCTGCCGTCGCCGAACACGACGCCGAGTACCTTCGTGCTCAACAGGACCCTGCGCGACATGGCCGATGCCGGCTGCACGGCGGTCGCGATGGAAGTGTCCTCGCACGCGCTCGAGCAGGGACGCACGCTCGGCGTCGCGTTCGACGGCATGGTGTTCACGAACCTCTCGGTCGAGCACCTCGACCTGCACGAAACCATGGAAAACTATTTCGCCGCGAAGGCGCGCCTGTTCACCGACTACGTCGATGCGGCACGCCGCCGCGGCAAGTCGCCGCGAGCGGCGATCAACGTCGACGATGCCTGGGGCGCGCGACTGCAGGCGCAGCTCGCGGCATCGGCACTGTTCCCGGACCACGCCCCGCTCGCGTACGGCGTCGTCTCCGCGCAGCGCCAGTTCGACGGCGCTGCGCTCGCGGTTTCGGCCGCGGGCATCGCCGGCGAGATTCGCATCGACGGCACGGTCGTGGCGGCGATCGATTCGCCGCTGATCGGCCGTTTCAACGCCGAGAACATTCTCGGTGCCGTGGCGCTCTCGCATGGACTCGGCGTGCCGCGCGCAGCGCTGGAGCAGGGTTTGCGCGCGATGCAGCCGGTGCCCGGGCGCATGGAGCGCGTCGCGCATCGCGGCGGCGTGTCGGTCGTCGTCGATTTCGCGCACAAGCCCGGCGCGCTGGAGGTCGTGCTCGACACCTTGCGCCCGCTGACGCCGGGTCGGCTGATCTGCGTGTTCGGCTGTGGCGGCAAGCGTGATGCGACCAAGCGGCCGGTCATGGGCCGCATCGCGGCCGAGCGCGCCGATATCGTCGTCGTCACGCCGGACAATTTCCGCGGCGAAGCATTCCGCGGGATCTCGGCCGACATTCTCGCCGGCGTCGAGACGGTGCATCGTGCCAAGGTGCATGTCGTCGACGAACGCCGCGCGGCGATCGAGCAGGCGCTGAGTCTCGCGCAGGCCGGCGACACCGTGCTCATCGCCGGGCGCGGCGCCGAAACCGTGCTCAGTGTCGATGCCGGCGGCATCGAGCGCCGCATCGACTTCGATGACCGGCGCGTGGCGGCGGCGATCGCGGAGCAGGTGTCGGGGCGCGGCGAAAGATAGCCCGTGGTCGCCGCAGGCGACCGCGCGACTGGGGATGCGGATTGCCTCACCGCCTCGATCGCGCTCGCCCGTGCGAGCACGCGCTAGCGGGTGCGCGCGGTCTTCGCCGCTTTCTTCGCGGCGGTCTTCTTGCGCGCAGCGGGCTTTTTGGCCGCGCGTTTCGTCGCAGCCTTGGCGGTGCCGCCCGATGCCGGCTTGCTGCGCCGCCCGCTCGCGAGGCTCTTTTCGAGCAAGGCCATGAAGTCGACGACGTTCGTCGATTCCTCGCGTTCGGCCTCCAGCGGCTCGAGCTTCGGCGCCGCGCGGCCGCGGCCCTTCTTGATGCTGGCTTCGATGATCTTGCGCAGCTTGTCGCGGAAGTCGTCCTTGTAGTCGGCCGGCTTCCAGTCGGCGCTCATCGACTCGACCAGCTTGGCCGCCATGTCGAGTTCGCGCGCGGTGATGCGCTCGCCCGCGACACCGCTCTTGGGCAGCTCGTAGTCCGCGGTATCGACGAGTTCCTGCGGAAAGCGCAGCAGGATCAGGATCAGTGCGCGTTCGTGCGGCTTGAGCATCGCGAGGTACTGGCGCGTGCGGATCACGAGTTTCGCGATGCCGACTTTGCGCGTTTTCTTCAGGGTTTCCCGCAGCAGCACGTAGCCTTTGCTCGCACGCTTGCCCGGGACGAGCACGTAGGGTTTCTCGAAATAGCGCTCGTCGATCGCGTCGACGTCGACGAACGCCTCGATGTCGACGGTCTCGGTCGATTCGGGGGCGACGCGCTTGAGCTCTTTTTCATCGATGACCGCGTAGCTGCCCTTGGCGTATTCGTACGCCTTCACGATGTCCTTCCACGGCACTTCCTCGCCGGTCTCGCTGTTCACGCGCTCGTAGCGGATCGGCGACTTCGTGCGTCCGTCGAGCATGCGGAAATGCACATCGGTGCTGCGTGCGCCGGGCATCAGCTGCACCGGAACCTGCAACAGGCCGAAGGAGATGGTTCCGTTCCAGATGGGGCGGGGCATGGGAGTGGCTGCAATCGGAAGAGGGAGCTGGCGGCTGTGCCAGCCGATGAAAACGGAAAAGAACCGCCATGGCGGATATGACTCCGCCGCGGCGTCGAATCCGTCCGGCGCTAGTGTTTCTTTTCGCGCGGCACCGCGGGCACGAACGGCGAAATCGGATCGCTGGCCGGGAAGGTTTCCCGCAGCGCCTTGTCGAGATTGTCGTCGGCGTGTGCCTTGCGCGCCTTCTTCTGCGGGCTCCGCTCGGTGACCGGCGTACTGCCGGGCGACGGCGGATCCTTGGCGTCGCGGGCACGGGATTGACGGTTGGGCATGACGATTCTCCGGGCGGGGGTTGATGGTGCAGGTGCAGTCATCGTGCCACCGCGTCGCTCGCGCTGCGGGTGCGGTTCAGGCGATGTGCGTTCGCCGACAGGTTCAGTGCGCTGCGCAGCGCGGTCCAGCCGCTCAGCAACGATTCGCGGCCGCGCGCGTGCGCGAGATCGCGCACGGCGTGCCAGGCCTGCAGGAGGCGAAGCAGGTGCCGGCGCAGCCGCGGCTCGGCCGGTTCCTCGCCGCTGGGGCAGGCGCCGAAATAGCCGTGCAGCAATGCCTCGCGCGCCTGCGCATGGAACGCCTGCGTGAACGCGAGCGTGGCGGAGTCGTCCGGGTCGTGGGCGGTGGCAACGATGGCCGCAGCGTGATCGATCCCGTGCAGCAGGCCGGCGAGGTCGGCGAGACGACAGCCGAGCCGAGCACCCGGCTGGGCCAGCGTTTCGGGCGGATCGGCGAAATCGACGAAGCAGACGTCGCCCGCGACGAGCAGCACCTGCGCGAGCGCGAGCCGGCCGTGCACGGGCTGGGCGGCGCCGGCGTCGGCGCGGCTCAGCGAATCGTCGAGGCTGCGGATGCGTCGCGCGGTGGCCTGTACGAGTTCGGCCGACAGCGACAGTTCGGCGCGCAGCACGTGCGCCTGCGCGCGGAAACCCCGCAGGGTGTCGTTGAGCACGTTGCGCAGCCACGCGGTGTCGAGCGTCGCGCCGGTTTGCAGCGCGGCGAGCGCGCAATGCAGCTCGCCGAGGCGTGCGCCGAGGCGCTGCGCGAGCGGCCGGCAGGACTGCACGAGTTCGCGCTGCCGGTCCGGCCCGGTCGCGCGGTACTCGTGCAGACTGCGGCGCAGGAAGTTCAGAGTCCAGTCTTCGGCATTGCCCTGGTTCGCCGGCCATTCGTGCGCGAGCGCGAACACCCGGGAGTGTTCGCCGTCGTCGAGTTCCGCCGTGCCCAGCAGCGGCGCGGCGCCGCCGTAGCCGATGCGCGCGAGGCCGAGTGCGATCTGCAGCGGACCGGCGAGGCGGCGCAGGTCGCCGCGCGCGACGCTGATCGCGAGCGATGCGTCGAGCCGAGTGCGTCGGATGCCGGCGTCGCTCGCGGCCAGCACGATTTCGCGACCTCGCGGCGGCGGCATTTCGGCGACGCCGTCGGCGCGACGGAAGCGGATGTGCTGGCCGTCGACCTGCCACTGCGTTTGTACGTTCCAGGCTTCGCGCCAGGCTTCGAGCAGGCCGTGCGCGGCGAGCCCGTCGCCGAGCAGGCCGACCTTCGCGCCGCGGCGCACGCGAGCGAGCGCATGCGGTAACGCGGCGCCGCCCGTGTCGCGGCTTTCCCAGGTGATCGCGAGCGGCAGCAGTTCGCGGCCTTCGGCGCCGTCGAGCTGCAGCAGCACGCTGTCGTCGCCGCCCGGGACGGCCGGAAACACCCCGGTGATGGTACCGGCGGCACGGTCGCGGCGCGGCTGCCAGGCCGGCAGCAGTTCGTCCTGCAGGCGCGCGCGATATTTCTCGATGATGTCGTCATCGAGTCCGCGGCGCAGCACCAGTGTCGGCAACTCCGGCAGCGGCTCGGGTTCGCTGCGATACCAGTCGGGCAGGCGATCGCGGCCGGCGAGTTCGAGTGCGACGAAACCGTACGGCGGCAAGGTCAGCAGGTAGGGAAGGCGGCCGATCGGCGGCAGCGCCGATGCGCCGACGATATCGACCGGCACGCGGCCGTCGTAGTCGCGCAGGTCGAGTTCGACGGCCTGCAGCGTACGCGCGAAATTGACCACGCAGAGCACGCTGGCGCTGTCGTGTTCGCGCAGGTAGGCGAGCACCTTGCGATTGCGCGGATACAGGAACTTCAGTTCGCCGCGGCCGAACAAGCCGCCGTAGCGCCGGCGCACCGCGACGAAGCGGCGCGTCCAGTGCAGCAGCGAATGCGGGTCGGATTCCTGCGCTTCGACGTTGACGGCGGGATAGCCGTAGACCGCATCGGTGATCGGCGGCAGCACGAGTGTCTGCGTGTCGGCGCGCGAGAAGCCGCCGTTGCGGTCGTTGGACCATTGCATCGGCGTGCGCACGCCGTCGCGATCGCCGAGATGCACGTTGTCGCCCATGCCGATCTCGTCGCCGTAATAGAGCACCGGCGTTCCGGGCAAGGTCAGCAGCAGCGCCGTCATCAGTTCGATGCGGCGGCGATCGCGCTGCAGCAGCGGCGCGAGCCGGCGGCGGATGCCGAGATTGATGCGCGCGCGCGGATCGGCCGCATAGGTCTCCCAGAGATAGTCGCGTTCTGCGTCGGTGACCATCTCCAGGGTGAGCTCGTCGTGATTGCGCAGGAAGATCGCCCATTGCGACAGCGGCGGCGTCGGCGGCGTCTGGCGCAGGATGTCGCTGATCGGGAAGCGGTCTTCCTGGGCGATCGCCATGTACATGCGCGGCATCAGCGGGAAGTGGAACGCCATGTGACATTCGTCGTCGCGGCCGAAGTAGTCGAGCATGTCTTCGGGCCACTGGTTCGCCTCGGCGAGCAACATGCGGTCGGGATAGTGTGCGTCGATCTCGGCGCGCAGACGCCGCAGTACCGCATGTGTGCCCGGCAGGTTTTCGTTGCTGGTGCCTTCGCGCTCCACGAGATAGGCGACCGCATCGAGGCGGAAGCCGTCGAGGCCGAGATCGAGCCAGAAGCGCAGCACCGCGAGCATCGCCTCCAGCACGAGCGGATTGTCGAAATTCAGGTCGGGCTGGTGCGCGTAGAAACGATGGAAGTAGTAGCGGCCCGCGACCGGGTCCCAGCTCCAGTTGGATTTCTCCACGTCGGGAAAAATGATGCGCGTGCCCGCGTAGGCCTGATCGGTGTCGGACCAGACGTAGAACTCGTGTTCGGGCGTGCCGCGTGCGGCGCGGCGCGCGCGCTCGAACCAGGGATGGTCCGACGAGGTGTGGTTGAGCACGAGATCGCCGATCACGCGCAGGCCGCGCGCGTGCGCCGCGTCGAGGAACGCCTTCAGATCGTCCAGCGTGCCGTAGTCCGGGTGCACGTCGAAATAGTCGGCGACGTCGTAGCCGTCGTCGCGGCGCGGCGACGGGTAGTAGGGCAGCAGCCACAAGGTGTCCACGCCGAGCGAGACGATGTAGTCGAGCTTCGCGAGCAGTCCGGGGAAGTCGCCGATGCCGTCGCCGTTGCTGTCGAGGAACGACTTCACGTGGATCTGGTAGATGACCGCCTCTTTGTACCAGTCGCGACCGCGGCGATCGACGGCGACGACGACTTCGGTGCCGGTCGCCGGGCCGGCGGCGTCGGCCGTCACGAGGCAGTCGCCCGGTGCGGCGGCAGCCGGCGCGCCTCGGTCAGGGTCGACAGGAAACGCTCGCTCCAGCGCTGTACGTTGCCGTCCTGCAGGATTCGCATCGCCGCCTGCCAGCGCTGCAGGCGTTCGTCCAGCGGCATGGCGAGGGCGCGCGCCATCGCACGCGAACAGCCTTCGATGTCGTAGGGATTCACGATCAGCGCGCAGTCGGCGAGTTCCGCCGCGGCGCCGGCGAACTCGGACAGCACGAGCACGCCCGGGTCGCTCGGGTTCTGGCAGGCGATGTATTCCTTGGCGACGAGATTCATGCCGTCGCGCAGGGGCGTGACGAGGCAGACGCGCGCGAGGCGATAGAAGCCCGCGAGGATCGCCTGCGAATAGCCGCGATTGACGTACCGCACCGGTGTCCAGGCGGGCGCGGCGTAGTGGCCGTTGATGTCGCCGACGAGGCGCTGGACTTCGCGGCTCAGCTGCCGGTATTCGCTGACCTCGCGACGCGACTCCGGCGTGACCTGCAGGAACGTCGCGCGGCCGGCGAGATTCGGGTGGCTGCCGAGCAGATGCCGGAAGGCGCGCAGGCGCTGCGGAAGTCCCTTGGAATAATCGAGCCGGTCGACGCCGACCAGCAGGCTGCTGCGACCCAGGCTGCCGCGCAGTTGCTGGATTTCCGGCAGGTTCTCCGCTTCGCGCGCGAGCGCCGCCATCGCGGTCGGATCGATGCCGATCGGGAACGTGCGCACGCGCGTGACTTCGCCGCCGCCCAGATACAGCGTCCCGTCGCGTTCGACCGCGCCGAGTTCTCCGATCAGATAGTTCGTCATCGCGCGCGCATCGTTCGCGGTCTGCACGCCGATCAGGTTGCAGGCCGCGAGCAGCCCGAGCATGGCGCGATGCTGCGGCAGGGTCACCAGCGTGCGCGGCGCCGGCAGCGGCGTATGCAGGAAGAAGCCGATGCAGTTGGTCAGTCCGCGCGCGCGCAGCAGCGACGCCAGCGGCATCAGGTGATAGTCGTGGATCCAGATCACGTCGTCGGGACCGGCCTCGCGCGCGACGAGTTCGGCGAAGCGCTCGTTGACGCGCAGGTAGCCCTGCAGGTGCGCGCGCTCGAACGCCATGAGGTCGGTGCGTCCGTGCAGGAGTGGCCAAAGTGTACGATTGGCATATTCCGCATAGAACGCATCGAATTCGTCGCGCGGCAGATCCCAGGTGACGTAGCGGATGCGGCCGTGCTGCTGCGCGTGCGGGACGACGTTCTCGGCGATCGCGCCGCTCCAGCCCATCCAGCTGCCGCCGCGCTGCTGCAGCAGCGACAGCACGGCTTGCGCGAGCCCGCCAGCCTGGGTGGTGCCCGGGCGCATCACGCGATTGGAAACGATGATCAGGCGACCGCCGTCCGGCGATGCATCGCGACCTGTCGTGCCGGCCACGTTGTCCTCGTGATCGTGGATGATCACATCCATCAGCCTTTCTCCAGCCGGAGTCGACAGCGAGGGAGCAATACGCATGCCATCGGATCGCATGGCACAGCTTCTGCAGTCCGCTCAGAGTCGTCACGAACCGCCGCAGGGCGGTGCGCGAGCGAGTTTCCGTCGCGAAGGATTCGCCGAATGTCGTCTATTGATCAGCAGTTCGAACCCGTCGTCGCCGATACCGCAGCGGCATCCAGGAGCCCACGCCAACCGCCGCCGTCACGCTTGCCGCCGCTGGAGAACTGGGCGTTGTTCCTCGATCTCGACGGCACCTTGTGCGACTACCGCGACGACCCGGCCGACGTGGCGCTCACGCCGGCGCTGCGCGCGACGTTGAGCCTGCTCGCGACGCGGCTGGACGGCGCGGTCTGCATTCTGAGCGGACGCAGCGCCACCGATCTCGATCGCATCCTCGGGACGCTGAAATTGCCGCGCATCGCCGAGCACGGCGGCGCCGGTGCGGCGGATCACGATCGCGCATACCAGGTGCAACTGCTCGCCGCCGAAATACTGCTCGCCGAGATCGCGGCGATGAACCCGGGCACCTGGGTCGAACGCAAGCCGAGCTCGTGCGTGTTGCACTACCGGCAGGTGCCGGAGCGTGCAGAATGCCTGAGAGCCACCCTGTTGCGACTGTTGCCGAAATTCGAGCGATTGCGCCTGCTCGACGGCGTGCTCGTGTTCGAGTTCGCCGCGCGCGATCGCGACAAGGGCACGGCGCTGATGGGCCAGATGCAGTTGCCGCCGTTCGCGGCGCGCGTTCCGGTCGTCGTCGGCGACGACATCACCGACGAAGATGCCTTCGTCGCCGCGATCGAACTCGGCGGCTTCGGCGTCGGTGTCGGCGCGCGCCAGTCGCTGGCCGCGAAATATCACCTCGACGACGCGCCAGCCGTGCGGCAGTGGCTGGCGGGGCTCGGCGGAGGTCGCGATGTCTAGGCTCGTGTGCTTCGTGCTGATGCTGCTGCTCGCCGCCGCGGCCGCGGCGCAGGAAACGTCGCCGGCGCCGGACAGCGCCGAGGCGCTGCTCGCACACGTGCCCGGGCTCGAACGCGTCGCGCCGCAGCGCTTCGGCAAGGTACTGATCCTCGAAGGCCGCGTCGTGCGCGAAGCCGACAAGGATCTGGCCGAGAAGATCGCGCAGGCGAACAACACCGGCGGGCAGGTCGTCAATCGCATCGAAGTGACGACCGACACGCTCGAGCGCGTCGTGCCGAGCTTGCGCGTCAGCGCGCAGAAGCTCATGCGGCTGATCGGCTCGGTCCCGCTGCTGCTCGTCGCGTTCGGCGCGATCTGGGCGTTCTGGCGCGCGGGCCGCTGGATGGCGCGGCGTGCCTGGGTCGGCCGCAGCGCGCGCGGCAATCCGTTCGTGGGCGAACTCGTGCGCCAGGCGATACGCGTGTTCGCAGTGCTCGCGGGCCTGCTGTTCGCGCTCGAGATCCTCGACGCGACGACATTCGCGGCGGCGCTGCTCGGTTCGGCCGGCGTGGCGGGCATCGCGCTCGGTTTCGCGTTCCGCGATCTGCTCGAGAACTACATCGCCGGGATCCTGCTGAGTCTGCGCCGGCCGTTCGCGCCCGACGACTCGGTGTCGATCGACACGCACCAGGGCATCGTCGTCGGCATGGATTCGCGCGCGACGATACTGATGACGTACGACGGCAATCAATTGAGCCTGCCCAATGCGCTCGTGTTCAAGGCCGTGCTCGTGAATTTCAGCAGCAACGGCAGGCGTCGCTTCGAGTTCGCGGTCGCGATCGAACCGCGCGCCGATCTCGCCGCGGTCATGCGCGAAGGCCTGCTGGCCGTGCGCGACACCCCGGACGTGCTCGCGCAGCCGGCGCCCTCGGTACAGATTGCCGAAATCGCGCGCGACGAAGTGCGCGTGCAGTTCTTCGGCTGGGTCGATCAGCGCAACGGCGATTTCGGCCGCGCGCGCAGTGAGGCGCAGCGCGCCGTGCGCGCGCGGCTGCAGGCGCTCGGCGTGGATTTCGGGCCGCCGCAGATGCGCCTGATCGCGAGCAACGATGCGAGCGCACCGCCGCCGAAGCCGACGCGCGCGCCGCCGGCGCGCGCCGCCGAAACGGCGCCCGCACCGACGCCGGCCGCGCAGGCGATCGCATCGGCAGTCGAGGATGCGCGCCGCGACCTCGGCGCCGACGATCTGCTGAGGGAGCGCAAGCATGACTAAGGTCGCGAGCCTGGCGGCGGCGCGCCAGGATCAGCGGGAGCGCGAGCCGGCGCCGGTGCCGCAGCCGTGCACGTTGCGCGTGCTCACGATCAACACGCACAAGGGGCTGGCGCCGTGGAACCGGCGCTTCATGCTCGGCGAACTCCGCGACGCGGTGCGCACGACCGGCGCCGACGTGGTCTTCCTGCAGGAGGTCGCCGGCGAGGAACAGCGCAGCTGGCGCAACGGCAATCTGGAGGCGCCGCACTACGAATTCCTCGCCGACCAGCTCTGGCCGCAGTTCGCCTACGGCCGCAACGCGGTGTATCCGCATGGCCACCACGGCAATGCGGTGCTGTCGCGCTTTCCGATCGTCAGCGAACGCAACCACGACATCTCGGTACACGGCCCCGAGCCGCGCGGGATGCTGCATTGCGTGCTCGAAGTGCCCGAGCTCGGCGAGCTGCACGCGATCTGCGTGCATCTCGGCCTGCGCGAGACGCATCGCCAGCGCCAGCTGCGACTGCTGAAGGCGCTGATCGAGGCACAGATCCCTCCCGATGCGGCGCTCGTCGTCGCCGGCGATTTCAACGACTGGCGCGGCCGCGCCGATGCGGTGCTGCAGGACGGCAGCAGTCTGCACTCGGCGTTCGCGCGCGCTGGCATGTCGCAGCCGCGCACGTTTCCGGCGCGCTGGCCGATGCTCGCGCTCGATCGCATCTACGTGAGCAATCTGCGCGTGCAGTCGGCCTGCGTGCTGTCCGCGCTGCCCTGGCCGCATCTGTCGGATCACCTGCCGCTGCTCGCGGAGGTGTGTGCATGAAACCGGTCTGGCGCGACGGCAACCGCATCCGCCTGCTCGAGAACGGCGAGGAGTTCTTCCCGCGCGTGTTCGAGGCGATCCGGCAGGCGCGCGTGCGCGTCTACATCGAAACCTTCATCCTGCTCGACGACAAGGTCGGCCTGGACCTGCTCGAGGCATTGCGCGACGCCACCGCGCGCGGCGTCGAGGTCGACGTGCTCGCCGACGGCTTCGGCGCCGAGCCGCTGGGCGCCGAGTACCGCACGCGGCTCGCCGAAGCCGGTGTGCGGCTGCACATCTACGAGCCGCGCCGGCGCCTGTTCGGCGTGCGCACGAATGTATTCCGGCGCCTGCATCGCAAGATCGTGCTGATCGACAGCCGGATCGCGTTCGTCGGCGGCATCAATTTCTGCTGCGATCAGTTGCTCGCATCGGGGCCGCGCGCGCTGCAGGACTACGCCGTCGAACTCGAAGGCGCCGCCGTGAGCGACATCGAAGCCTTCGTCGTGCGCTCCTACAGCGCCGCCCATCCGCCGCAGACGCGGCAGGAACTGCAGCGGAGCGCGACGTCGCCGACCGACGGCAGCGCGCGCGTGCGCTTCGTCACGCGCGACAACCACCGGCATCCGACCGACATCGAGCGCGAATACCGCATCGCGATCCGCGCGGCGCAGCGCGAGATCCTGATCGCCAACGCGTACTTCTTCCCCGGTTATCGCCTGCTGCGCGATCTGCGCGCGGCCGCACGTCGCGGCGTGCGCGTGACCGTGGTCGTCCAGGGCAATCCCGACATGCCCATCGTGACCGTCGTCGCGCGCTGGCTCTATCACTACCTCGTGCCGGCGGGCGTGCAGGTCTGCGAGTTCTGCGAGCGGCCGATGCATGCGAAGGTCGCGGTCGTCGACGGGCGCTGGGCCACGGTCGGTTCCAGCAATCTCGATCCGCTGAGTCTGTCGCTGAATCTCGAGGCCAACGTCTTCATCGACGACGTCGAATTCGCGTCGCTGCTCGGCGATCGGTTGCGCCGGCTCGTCGACGAGAACTGCCGGCCGGTCACCGAGTCGCGCGTGCCGCGGCGCACCTGGTGGCGCATCGCCACCAGCGTGCTCGTGTTCCATTTCCTGCGTCACTATCCGCGCTGGGCCGAACGCCTGCCGTCGTCGCGGCCGCGCATCGAAAGCCTCGAACCCGACGGCCATGCGAGCCGCTGATCCGCCGCGCGAACCGGCATGGCGCCGCTACGGACTGCGCGTCTTCTGGCTCGGCCTCGCCGCGTTCACGCTCTGGCTCGTCGCCGACATCGTGCGCGACACCGACTGGCGCGCGGTGAAGACCGCGCTGCAGGCGCGGTCCTGGACGGCGCTCGCGGCGATCGCCGTCGCAGCGCTCGCGAGCCATGCACTCTACGGGCTGCTCGACGTGCTCGGCGCGCAGACCCTCGGCATCGATCTGCCGCGGCGCCGCGTCTGGCTGACGGCGACCAGCAGCTATGCCTGCAATCTCAATCTCGGCAGTCTCGTCGGCGCGGCAGCGTTGCGCTTCAAGCTCTACGGGCGCCAGGGCGTCGCGATCGCCGATGTGTCGCGGCTCATCGCGTTGAGCATGGCCGCGAACTGGCTCGGCTATCTCGCGCTGCTCGCGAGTCTGCCGCTGTGGGCGCCGGCGCGCGCGCTCACGCGCTGGACCGGCGAAGGTATCGCGATCGCCGTCAGCGCGGCCGCGGCGATCGCCGTGGCGCTCTACCTGATGGCCTGCGTGCGCGCGACGCAATGGCGCTTTCGCGCGCACGAATTCCGCTTTCCGCCGTGGCGCCTCGCGCTCGCGCAGATCACCGTCGGCGCGGCGAACTGGGCGCTCATGGGATTCGTGCTGCAGCGCGCGCTCGGCCACGATGTCGCGTATGCGCAGACGCTGGCCGCGCTGCTCGTCGCCGCGATTGCCGGTGCCGTCGCGCACGTGCCCGGCGGCTGGGGCGTGCTCGACTATGTGATCGTCAGGAGCCTCGACGGCAGCCTCGAGGCGCATCTCGCCGTCGCCGGCGTGCTGGTCTATCGCGCGGCGTACTACCTGTTGCCGCTCGCGCTCGCGCCGCTGAGCATCGCCTGGCTGCTGCGCCGGGGCACGCATCGCCCGCGTGTCGATCGTGTCGTGCGGGCGGCGTCGTAGGTTGGGCGTAGCCAGAGGCTCAACCCGACCCGCCGGTACGCACCGTCGCGCGGGAGCTCAGCGTCGCCGCGGCGGCGTGCGATTCGTCGCGTCGCCGCTGCCGCGCGTCTGTGCGGGACCGATGCCGAGGCGGTTGTCGATGTCACGCACGCCCGCACAGGCATCGACGAGGTCTTCGACGCGATGGCGAGTCTGGCGGCGATCGACGGTGCCCTTGAGCACGACGCGGCCTTCCTGCACCTCGACTTCGATTTCGCTGGCGTCGATCTGCGGGTCCGCGGTCAGGCGTTCGTTGATGTCCTCGCGCAGCCGTTCGTCGCTGCGCACGTAGTTCTTCGGACCGCGGCCGCGGAAATCCTCGCCGGGACGCCCACGCGGATGGCCGTAGGCGCCGTTGCCGCGTTCGCCGCTCGTGTGTTCGGCGTAGCCGCCGTAGGCGCCCCCGGCGAAGCCGCTGCGGCCCGGATGCCGCTCCTCGTCGACGCCGCTGCCGTGATAGCCGAATTCGCGGCCATGGCCGCGTTCGTTGCCGTAGTGATCGCGGTAGTCGCCGCGCTGCGCATCGGCATTGACGTAGGGCTGGCGGTCGCGCGACCAGCCGCCGCGCGGGTTCTGGCTCAGTCCGCGTTCCGCCGCGTAGTCGCCGTAGCCCCACGGCTCGCCGCCGCGTTCCTCGCGCGGCTGCCAGTCGTCTTCGTCATAGCGGCCGTAGACGCCGCGCTGCACGCCGGAATAGGCGCGCAGGTCATTCGGCGAGGGATGGCGCGCAGGACGGTTGCGATCGTTGCCGTTGCGATTCATGGCGGTCTCCGGCGGAAGAGGGCGCGCTGCGGGGCGCCGTGCTCAATGCTTGCCGCGCAACTGCTTGGCCTTGTCGAGATGCCGGCTCACGCTCTCGCGCGTGGCGCGCAGGTGCTGCTGTACCGCGACGTCGCTCGCGCCGGGCAGCAGCTTGGCGTCGAGCTTGCCGAGCACGTCCGCATGGCCTGCGATCATCGCGTCGAGATACGCGGTCTGGAACGCCGCGCCGTCGAGCTTCGCGAGCCGTTCGCGTTCGTTCCTGGTCTGGTCTTCGAGCGCCTTGATGTCGGGACTCTCGGCCAGCGGCGTCTTGGTGAGTTTGCTGATTTCTTCCACTTTCTCGAGATTCGCCTCGTGATCTTTCTCGAGCATCTTGGCGTAGTCCATCGTCGCGGCATCGATCGACTTCGACTGTGCCAGTTCGGCTGCGGCGATCTCGTGCTTGTTGACCGCGCGCAGCGTACTCGGCGCGACGGTGTCGCCGGCGGCCGGCTGCGG
>CAMLSI010000059.1 GCA_946482585.1 uncultured Lysobacteraceae bacterium | reverse complement strand
GCCGGGCTTCTCGCTGCCGTTCTGACGCATGAGCGCCGGTTCGCCGCTGCTCGCGGAACTGATCGAAGCGCTGCGCTGCTTGCCGGGCGTGGGGGCGAAAAGCGCGCAGCGCATGGCCTTTCATGTGCTCGAGCGCGACCGCGCCGGCGCGAGGCGGCTCGCCGAGCGTCTTGCGGCTGCGGTCGAGCGCATCGGCAACTGCCGGCGTTGCCGCGGCTTCAGCGAAAGCGACATTTGCAGCGTTTGCGCCAATTCGGCGCGCGACGCGGGCCTGCTCTGCGTCGTGGAGAGTCCGGTCGACCAGGCGGCGGTCGAAACCGCGACTGGCTATCGCGGGCTGTATTTCGTGCTGCTGGGCCGGCTCAGTCCGCTCGACGGACTCGGCCCGCGCGAACTCGGCCTGGATCTGCTGACCGAGCGGCTGCGGAGCGGCGAGGTCAGGGAACTCATCGTCGCGACGAATCCGACCGTCGAAGGCGAAGCGACCGCGCATCTGTTGTCGCAGCTCGCGCGCGACGCCGGCGTGCGCGCGACGCGTCTCGCGCACGGCGTTCCGCTCGGCGGCGAACTCGAGTTCATCGACCGCGGCACGCTCGCGCACGCGTTCGGCAGTCGTCAGACGCTGCTCTGACGATGCGCCGCGCCGCTGACGCAATGGAGTGGTGTGGCCCGCGGCACGACCGCGGGCGGCATGAATGAAAACCCGACCCTGAAGGAGCCTCATGAGCGACACGATCTTCGGCAAGATCATCCGCCGCGAAATTCCCGCCGACATCGTCTACGAAGACGACGATCTCGTCGCATTCAAGGACATCAGCCCGCAGGCGCCGGTGCACGTTCTGTTCGTGCCGAAGACGCCGATCGCCACCTTGAACGATCTGGCGCCGGGTCAGGCGGAACTCGTCGGCAAACTGTTCCTCGCCGCGGCGGCCTATGCCAAGCGACAGGGGTTCGCCGACGACGGCTATCGCTGCGTCGTCAACTGCAATGCCCACGGCGGGCAGACCGTGTTCCAGCTGCATCTGCATCTGCTGGCGGGCACGCCGCTGCGCGGCGGGTTCGCCTGAGATCGGGGCATCGGCGACGAGAAGCGAGCGGCGAACGAAACGCCGCACTCGCTCGTTTCGCTTCGCGCGCTACTTTCTGCGCCTGTCGTGCGAGTGGTGAATGACCACGTACGACGGTCCCCACCACGGCCGGAACCAGAACGGGTCGTAGAACGCCGGATACGCGTAGTTCACGGTTTCGCGTTCGTCCCAGAGGTAGATCACATCGGCGGCCACGCGCGGATAGCGATAGTCGTAGTCGCCGACCTTGCGCAGTTCGTTGCCGTCTATCGTGCCGGTCACGGTGATCTCGCGACCGGCCTCGAACACGGCCGGATCGTAGAAGCCGCTGCGGCAGGCGAGGAAACGGCCGTCGCTGCGGTCGCGACGCAGCGGCCGCGCGCGGCTGTCGAGCGCGCGCGCGAGCACTTCGAAGCAGGAACGGTCGGCGGCGTTGACGACGCGAATGATTTCGCCGCCCCAGCGCACTCTCTCGCCGTTCGACGGGACGGCTTCCGGCGCGGCGGCGGCGAATTCGCCCTGCAGCGGTTTCGGCGCAGTCGCGCAACCGGTCAGGGCGAACAGTGCGATAGGCAGACTCAGGCGCAGGACATTCATGGCGGACTCCCGGCACGGCATCGATACGGTCCGACGATACACCGCACCGCGTCGTCGCGGCGTACGCGTTCAGGTCGTGCGCGAACGGCGCAGGTCGGCGTGGCGCACGGCACGTGAAAACTCGCGCACGGACACGGGCTCGCTGCTGGACTGCGCATAGCGCAGTTGCATGTAGCGCAGGAACAGCGGCTCAACGATCGCGCGTGCCTGCGGCTGCTGCTGCAGTACGCGGCGCAAATAGTCCGCAGGGCCTTCGGCCGGCGTGCGCGCGATCCCCAGCCGGCCGGCCAGCCGCGCGCAGAGTCGGTCGTAGGCGCGGTCGAGCGCGTCGCCGCCGCCGCGATCGCGATGCATCGCCCACCAGAGGCCGAGTGCGGCGAGCAGGCCCATGCAGATCGCGAAGGCGAGCCCGAGCTGCCGCCAGTCTGCCTGGTCGATGCCGACGCTGCGCAGCAGGCCGCGCTGGGTGAGATCGTCGAACTGCACGACGGCCTGGGTCCAGAGCCGATTGACGAGGTCCCAGCGATTGCGCATCGCCAACGCCCATTCGCGGCCGAACCAGCCCGAGCTGCCGGCGTTGGTCGTGCCGGCGCCGAGCTCGACGCGATCGGGGCGGACCGCGGCCGTGGGATCGATGCGAACCCATCCGCGGTCGGGCAGCCAGACTTCGTTCCAGGCATGCGCATCGGACTGGCGCACGACCATGTAGTTGCCGACATCGCTCCAGTAGCCGCCCTGATAACCGAGTACGACGCGCGTCGGCACGCCAGCGGCGCGCATGAGCACCGCGAACGCCGACGAGAAATGTTCGCAATAGCCGGCCTTGGTCTCGAACAGGAAATCGTCCATCGCGTTCCGGCCCAGCGGCGGCGGAGTCAGGGTGTAGCGGAAATCGCGGCGGATCAGATCGAGCGCGGCCTGAACGATTTTCTTCGGATCGTCGTATTGCTGAGCCCATTGCCGGCCGAGTGCGACTGCACGCGGATTGAAGTCCGCAGGCAGGCGCAGGCCGCGTTGCTGTTGACGCGAATCCAGCCCGTCGAGCGAATAGACCGGCGCCGAACGCAGCCGGTAGACCGTGAGTTTTCCGATCGGTCTCGGCGCCGTGAGCGTGTAGTCCTCGTCGCGCTGAGCCCCGATCGCGTTGCCGGTGGGCATGTCCAGCGCGAACAGCCAGCGCTTCTGGCTCGGCTCCTGCGTGATTTCGTAGCCGATTTCCGGGGAGAGCAGCCGCAACGGTTGCCGTGTGGTATCGAGCGGCACGCCGCCGGCGCGGGACCAGCGCTGGCCGTCGTAACGCCAGAGCACGATGCCGCGCCAGTAGCGCTGCGCCGGCAGCGGTACTTCGGTATCGAAGCTCACGCGAAACGCCGGCGTGTCGTCGAGCAACAGCTGTCCGAGGTTGCCCGGAGACATGGAGTCGTTGAGCCCGGTCTTGCCTTGCGGCGCCGTCTGCGCGGCCCAAAGCGGCGCGGCGAGGCGCGGCAGGAACAGGAACACGAGCAAGGCGAGCGGCACGGCCGCGAACAGATTAGCGAGTACGGCGCCGGTGCTCGTGCGAAGGCGGGTGAGCGCCGGTGCCGCCCCGGCTGCGGCAGACTCGTCGCACTCGAGCGCGCGCAAGGTCATCAGCAACGGCACGACACCGAGGCCGACGTAGAGCGTCGTCAGGAGATCCTGTTCGAACAGCAATGCGGCCATGAGCACGAACATCGCGAACGTCGAGACGGCGCGCGCGTCGCGCGCGGTCTCGCTTTCGGCGAGCTTGAGCACCAGCATGCCGACGGCGAACACGCTGCCGGGATCGAGGCCGAAGATGTTTCCGTACTGCAGCCAGACCGCGACGGGCAGCGCCAGGGTCAGCGGCAGGCGCAGCAGGGCCGGCGGCTTGCCCCACTCCGGGCGCAGGCGGCGCTGCAGCCAGCGCAGCGCGATCAGCAATGTGATCGCGGCGTTGAGCCAGAGTGGAAAATGCGGCGCATGCAGCCAGCTCGCGCACAGCGCGGTAGCCGCGGTCAGGTCGAATTGCCGGCGCGTGAGTCGCATCAGAGCAGCGCCAGTTCGCGCAGGCAGCGGCGCGCATGCGCGCTGCCGAGATCGGGGCCTATGCGCTGGCCGGGCAACACGAGCGCGTAACGGGCGCGTCGTTCTTCGGCCATGAGCACCCAGCGCGTCAGTCGCGAGATGCGCGCCTCGAGATCGAGCGCTGCCAGCGCGTCGAAATCGAGTACGTAGTCTTCACCGATCAATTGCTCGGGTTCGCGTACGAGCAGACGGTCGGCGCGTGCGCTGGCTTTCCACGCGATCAGCCGGCGCGGATCGCTGGCGCGGTATTCGCGCAGCGCACCGAATTCCTCGCCCAGCGGCTGTGCGCGGCTGCGCTGCGCGTCGCGGCCGCCCTGCGGCAACGGCACGGCATTGGCTTCGGCGCGCGGGTACACCAGCAGCTCGATCTGCGGATTGAGCCAGCTCCACGCGCGGAACAGGCCGTAGGGCCAGCGCGTCCAGACGCGAATGCGCGGCAAGGTCAGCAGGCCGCGACGCTCGGTCGGTAGCGCGAGCACGGCGCGCAGCGGTTCTTCGGGCTGCGCGGTGACGACCGTGCTGCTGCCGCCGATATCGATGCGCACGCCGGGACGCAGGCGCGTACCTGCGGCGAAGACCAGTTCGAGCATCAGCGCGTCGCCCGCATGGCAGGGCTCGGCCTGCACGCGATCGAGGCAACTGCCGTCGAGCGTACGAAACGCGACGAGCATGCTGAGCACGCTGACCGAACCGAGCAGCGCAGTCAGCAGCAGTGCGGGATTGTTGTAGTAGTTCAACGCTCCGATGCCCATGACGAACAGCATCGTCGCGAACACGAGGCCGAATGCAGTCGGCAACACGTAGATGCGGCGGCGATCGAGCCGGATCGGCAGGTTCTCCCGCGCGCGCAGCCGCGTCAGTGCGGGCAGGCGCTTCTCGGCCCGCTCGAGCAGGGTCAGCCAGAGGCTGCCGAGGCGCGCCGCGCGGCTCAACGCACGGCCACGCCGGCAAGCAGTTCGCGCGAGACGGCAACGCGATCGCGATTGCCGCTGCCGGCCAGGGTCAGGCGATGCGCGGTGACCGGCACGAACACCGCCTGCACGTCTTCGGGCAACACGTATCCGCGGCCGTCGACGAGCGCCTGCGCGCGCGCTGCGGCGAGCAGCGCGAGTCCGGCGCGCGGCGACAGGCCGATGCGGATATCGGCATGGCTGCGCGTCGCGCCGATCAATGCCTGCAGATAGTCGATCAGTGCGGGGCTCGCGACCACGTTGCCGATGAACTGGCGCAGCGCGTGAATGTCGTCCGCGCTCATGCACGGTTTCAAGGTCGCGATGAGTTCCTGCCGGTTGGTCGACGTCAGCAGTTCGCGTTCCGCCTCGCGGCTCGGATAGTCGAGGCTGATCCGCAGCATGAAGCGGTCGAGCTGGGAATCGGGCAGGGGATAGGTGCCGGCGAGATCGAGCGGATTCTGCGTCGCGACGACGAAGAACGGCGCCGGCAACGGATGCGTGCGACCGTCGACCGTCACCTGCTGTTCGGCCATGGCCTCGAGCAGCGCGCTCTGGGTCTTCGGCGTCGCGCGATTGATCTCGTCGGCGAGCACGAGCTGCGCGAACAGGGGGCCGGCGTGGAATTCGAAACGGTTGTTGTCGCGCTCGAAGATGCCGACGCCGATAATGTCCGACGGCAACAGGTCGCTGGTGAACTGGATGCGCTGGAAGCTGAGGTCCAGGGTTGCGGCGAGCGCATGCGCCAGCGTGGTCTTGCCGACACCGGGCAGGTCTTCGATGAGCAGATGCCCGCCGGCGATCAGGCTGACGAAGGCGAGGTTGACCTGCGCGGCCTTGCCGAGCAGCACGCCGTTGACCTGCGCAACGGAGCGGTCGAGCCGCGTGCGCAGGTCGGCAGGCAGGACGGGCGGAGAATCGGGCGAAGTGGCAGTCATGTTCAGGCCGGCAAAGGATGCGCAGTGCACCGTGAAGTGAGTGTAGCCAGCGTCGCGCGTCCGACGCGACACGTGCTGACCGTGTTCGTACTCATATGGTTCGCGATGCAGGCGATCAAGCTCTGCATCGCCGCGACGCTCGCGCCGTTCGGCGACGAGGCGTTCTACTGGCAGGAAAGCCGTGCGCTGGCCTGGTCGTTCACCGACGTGCCGCCGGCGACCGCGCTCATGATCCGCGCCGGCGAAACCGTGTTCGGTCATTCGCTGCTCGGCATGCGCAGCCTGTTCCTGCTGCTCGGCGCCGCGCTGCCGCTGTGGCTGTGGCAGGTCGCGCGACGCGAATCGGATGCGTGTGCGGCTTCGTGGATCGCGATCGGCTGGCTGCTCCTGCCGCTGGGCGGCACGCTCGGCGTGATGGCGATGCCGGATGTGCCGCTCACGGCGGCGGCGCTCGCGATGCTTGCGGGACTGCTGCGGATCGCGCGCGCCGAGCCGCGCGGCAACGCGCTGCTCGGCGCCGGGCTCGCGCTCGCATGGCTGTCGCACTACCGTGCGGCGATGCTGTTGCCGGGCGGCCTGGGTCTGCTGCTGTTCGTGCGCGGCACGCGTGGTTGGTGGACCCGGCGCGGATTCTGGTTCGCACTCGCCGCGGGTTCGCTGGGCCTGCTGCCGCTAGTGTTGTTCAACCGTTCGCACGATTGGTCGGGACTGAGCTTTCAGCTCGTCGAGCGCCACCCTTGGCGTTTCCATGCCGACGGTTTCGTGCAGCCGCTCGAACAGGCGCTGGTCGTGACGCCGCTGCTGTATGGATTGCTGCTCTGGGCGCTGTGGCGCAGCTGGCGCGCACGCGGTGTTTCGCTGAGCGCTGCCGTGCTGGCGTGGTCCGGGCTCAGCGTCGCGATCGGCTATTTCGCGTTCGGCCTGTTCGGCGACGACCTGCGTTTCCGCGTGCACTGGCCGTTGCCGGCGTATCTCGCCGCGCTGGTCGCGCTGGCGCGATTGCTGGCCGAGGGGGCGGGTTCGCGTCGTTTCCTCGTGGCGTCCTATGTGCTCGCGGCACTGGGCAGCGCTGGCGCGCTCGGCTACCTCGCGGCCGCGGCCGACCCGATGGCGGCGCAGCGCCTCGCGACGTACAAGGCGTTCCCGTACAACTTCGTCGGCTGGAACGAGGTCGCCGCTCGTACCGGGGACTGGGTCGCGCGCGAACGCGAGCGGGCGCCCGTACTCGTCGCCGACAATTTCCTGCTCGGCGCGGAGCTCGACTTCCAGTTCGATGCGGCGCAGCCCGTCTACTCGCTCGATCATCCACGCAACGTCAAGCACGGTCGTGCGCCGCAGCTCGCGTTGTGGCAGCGCGATGAACGCGGCCTGCGCGCACGACACGCGGGGCGCAACCTGCTGCTGGTCGTGGAGCGCACCACGGGCAGCGAGCGCGAACGCGCGGCGTGGCAGCAGTCGCTGTGCCGGCGCGTGGCCGACTTGCAGTTGCTCGACGAACTGTCGCTGTTCGGCGGCCGAAAGGTGTTCGCCTGGTATCGCGGGCGTGTGCCGGAACCCGGCGCGACGCCGGACTGCGCGAGCGCGGTGCCGTAGGCAACGACGAGCCGCGGGCGAACCGCAACCTACAGCACGGAGATTCCCGCCTGGCGCAGGAGGCGGCACAGCGCAATCATCGGCAGGCCGATCAGCGCGCTCGGATCCTCGCTCGCGATGCGATCGAACAGCGCGATGCCCAGGCCCTCGGACTTGAAGCTGCCGGCGCAATCGAGCGGCTGTTCGCGTTCGACGTAGCGTGCGATCTCACCCGGCGCGAGCGCGCGGAACTGCACTGTCGTCAGGTCCGTTTCGGCATGGGCCCGCATCGCCATGCCGCGCGCGTCGACGAGGCAGAGCGCGGTATGGAAGCGCACCGCGCGCCCGCTGCAGGAGGCGAGCTGCGCACGCGCGCGTTCGACGCTGCCGGGTTTGCCCAGCGCTTCGCCGTCGAGCTCGGCGACCTGGTCGGAGCCGATCACGACGGCACCCGGAAAGCGTTGCGCGACCGCGTCGGCCTTGGCCCGCGCCAGTCGTGCGGCGAGCGCCGCCGGCGCCTCGCCCGGCAATCGCGTCTCGTCGACGTCGGGCGCGGCCTGTCGGAACTGCGTGGTGAGGCGGCGCAGCAGTTCGGCACGGTAGCGCGAGGTCGAGCCGAGTACGAGGTCGATCGTGGCCAGCGTCGCCGCGGCCGTCATCGTGCCCGCGCCTCGCGCAGCGCGGCCGTCATTTCGTCGAGTCGGCGCAATTGCTGGTCCATCGAATGATGCGACTGGCGCAACGCGCCAACCGCGACGTCGAGCTCGGACTGGCTCGCGTCGACGGCGTGCTGCTTGATCCAGAGCCGGTGCTGCAGCAGGTCGCGCAGCGCCGCCTGGACCTTGTCGTCGGCGGCGAGCGCCTCGTCGGCGTCGCCGGTCATTTCTTCGGGCAGGTCGACCAGCATGCCGCGCAGGGCCTGCATGCGTTCGCGGCAGGTGAGCAGGCTGGCCTCGAGCGCGTCGGCCTCGTCGAGCAGCGCCCGTATCGACCGCTCGCGCCGGCGCCAGCGGCGCTCCCGAACGAAAAAGAACGACAGCCCCAGTACTACCAGGACAATGGTCGCGATCAGGTAATTCATCGGCGCCGAGTCTGCCCCAAGCACGGCCGGGCGTAAATCGACGCCGGCACGGCTAAGTGGCGGAGCGGACGCAGGTTTCGTTTGACTTCCGAGGCGGCCGTAACTACCATCGCGCGCCCATGTCTGCGCCTTTCCCCGAGATTGTGGACGCTTGGCGCATGGTTTCGGCGCGGCGTTCATTCAATGGCCATCTGTCCGTAGCCCATCTGCCGCGTCTCGCCGACGCGCTGGCGGTGCCGGACGGAACGATCGCGTACGATATCGAGTTCGACCGTGACGAGCTGGGCGTAGCCTATCTCGCGCTGCGGGCGCAGGCGGAGTTGACCCTGACCTGCCAGCGCACGCTGGAGCCGTTTGCAATGCCCGTCAACGTCGACACCCGGCTGGGGTTGATCACGCGGGAAGAAGATGAAGCAGGTCTGCCGCCCGGTTACGAGCCTTTGCTGCTCGAATCGGCCGAAATCAGGCCCGCAGTAGTGATCGAGGACGAGTTGCTGCTGGCCTTGCCCTTGATTCCGGTCAAACCGGGCCTGGAGGAGTCGGACCTTAGCTGGTCGACCGATCCGGAACAGACTGAAGCGCCGCAGCGGCCGAATCCGTTCGCCGCGCTGAGCAGTCTGAAGAAAGGATAGAAGCAGCGGCGGTGGCGCCACGCAATTGGCGCAGGTGCGGCGAAAGCCGCGTAACTGGTTGGTTCGTCACCGCCTACGGCAAGCGAACACAAGCGTTTTTGGAGAGTTCCCATGGCAGTTCAGAAATCCCGCAAGACCCCGTCGACCCGCGGCATGCGCCGTTCGCACGACGCGCTGACGGCCAAGCAGCTGGCCACCGACCCGACGACGGGCGAAGTCCACGTCCGTCACCACATCACCAAGGACGGCTACTACCGCGGCCGCCAGGTGATTCCGAGCAAGACCCCGGTCCACACTGAAGACTGATCGTCGCGGCCGCCAGCCGGCCGACTGACGTCGATACGACATTCCGGCGCGCACGCGCCGGAATTCGTTTGCAGGTCGCGCGATTCCGTCCGCGGAGCGCGCCGTCCAGATGCAGGGGGGAAGCCGCTCTGATTCATTCCCGTATCGCAGGCACCGGCAGCTATCTGCCGGACAAGATCCTGACCAACGCGGACCTGGAGAAACTCGTCGACACGACCGACGAATGGATCCACTCCCGCACCGGCATCCGCCAGCGCCACGTCGCCGCGGAAGGCCAGACCACGTCCGACCTCGCCGAGCGTGCTGCGCGTGCGGCCCTCGATGCCGCCGGCGTCGACATCCGCGAGATCGAACTCATCGTCGTCGGCACCACCACGCCCGACCTCATCTTCCCGTCCACCGCCTGCCTGCTGCAGCATCGCCTCGGCGCGAACGGCTGCGCCGCGTTCGACGTCAACGCCGCGTGCTCGGGTTTCATCTACGCGCTCAGTGTCGCCGACAAGTTCGTGCGTTCGGGCGCGGTCAGGAAGGCGCTCGTCGTCGGCGCGGAAACGCTGACGCGCATGCTCGACTGGACGGACCGCGCGACCTGCGTGCTGTTCGGCGACGGCGCCGGTGCGGTCGTGCTGACCGCCGACAGCGATCCCGGCGTCATCTCGACGCACCTGCACGCCGACGGCGCGTACAAGGAATTGCTGTGGAATCCGGTCGGCGTATCCGCCGGCTTCAAGCCGGAAGAACACAACGCCGGCGTGCGCGTGCTCATGACCGGCAACGAAGTGTTCAAGGTCGCGGTCAAGACGCTCGACGCCGTCGTCGAGGAAACGCTGGCCGCGAACGGCCTGCAGAAGTCCTCGATCGACTGGCTGATTCCGCACCAGGCCAACCTGCGCATCATCCAGGCCACGGCCAAGCGCCTCGAAATGCCGATGGACCGCGTCATCGTCACGGTCGACAAGCACGGCAACACCTCCTCCGGCTCGGTGCCGCTCGCGCTCGACTACGCCGTGCGCTCGGGCCGCGTGCAGCGCGGCCAGCTGCTGCTGATGGAAGCGTTCGGCGGCGGCTTCACCTGGGGCTCGGCGCTCGTGCGCTATTGAGCATGGCGCGGCGGGTCTCGCGCCGCCGCGCCTCCGATCCATCGCAGCTCCATTGCAGCAAGCCATTCCTGACCTGACATGACGCAATCGCATCTCGCTTTCGTATTCCCGGGCCAGGGCTCGCAATCGGTCGGCATGCTCGCCGAACTCGCCGCGAGCCATGCGCTCGTCAGGCAAACCTTCGACGAAGCCTCGGCCGGCGCCGGCATCGACCTCTGGGCGCTGTCGCAGGACGGTCCCGAAGACTCGCTCAATCGCACGGAGAACACGCAGCCCGCGCTGCTGGCCGCATCGGTGGCGGTCTGGCGCGTCTGGCGCGATCGCGGCGGCGCGCTGCCGGCGCGCTTCGCCGGACACAGCCTCGGCGAATATTCCGCGCTCGTCGCGTCCGGCGCGCTGTCTCTCGTCGACGCTGCCGCACTCGTCGCCGAGCGCGGTCGCCTGATGCAGGCCGCGGTTCCGGCCGGCGTCGGCGCGATGGCGGCCATCATCGGCGGCGACGATGCGCAGATCGCGCAGGCTTGTGCCGATGCGGCCGGCGACGACATCGTTTCGCCCGCGAACTACAACTCGCCGGGCCAGGTCGTCATCGCCGGGCATGCGGCCGCAGTCGATCGCGCGATAGCGCGGTTGGCCGAGCTCGGCGTGAAGAAGTCCGTGAAGCTCGCCGTGAGCGTGCCGTCGCACTGCGCGCTCATGCGCGGCGCGGCCGACCGCCTCGCCGAGCGCATGCAGTCGATCGCGTGGTCCCTGCCGGCGATTCCGGTCGTGCAGAATGCCGACGCGCGCGCGCTCGACACGGTCGATGCGATCCGCGACGCGCTGCGTCGCCAGCTGTACCAGCCGGTGCGCTGGACCGAATGCGTCCAGGCGCTCGTCGCCGGCGGCGCGACGCGCGCACTCGAATGCGGTCCGGGCAAGGTACTGGCCGGGCTCATCAAGCGCATCGACAAGTCGCTCGAGACCCGCGCGATCGGCGCGCTCGCAGAGCTCGATGCCGCGCTCGCCGAAGCGGCCGCCTGACGCGGCCGCCGTTTTTCCAGAAATTCCCCAACGGAACAATGTCATGAGTGGAAATCTGCAGGGCGAAATCGCGCTCGTCACGGGCGCCAGCCGCGGCATCGGCGCGGCCATCGCGCGACGCCTGGCCGAAGCCGGCGCGACCGTGATCGGCACGGCGACGAGCGAATCAGGTGCCGCGGCGATCGGGCAGGCGCTCGCGCCGCTCGGCGGCCACGGCCGCGTGCTGAACGTGACCGACGGCGCCGCGGTCGAGGCGTTGGTCGATGCGATCGGCAAGGAATTCGGTGGCGTGTCCGTCCTCGTCAACAACGCCGGCATCACGCGCGACCAATTGCTCATGCGCATGAAGGAAGAGGACTGGCAGATCATCCTCGACACCAACCTGAGCTCGGTCTACCGCACATCCAAGGCCGTGATGCGCGGCATGATGAAGGCGCGCAAGGGGCGCATCATCAGTATCGCCTCGGTCATCGGCCTGACCGGCAATCCGGGCCAGGCCAACTACGCGGCGGCCAAGGCCGGCATCATCGCGTTCTCGAAATCGCTCGCGCGCGAGATCGGTTCGCGCGGCATCACGGTCAACGTCGTCGCGCCGGGCTTCATCGAAACCGACATGACCGCAGCGCTGCCGCAGGAGCAGAAGGACGCGATGCTCACGCAGATCGCGCTGGGCCGCCTCGGTCAGCCCGACGACATCGCGCAGGCGGTTGCATTCCTTGCGTCGCCGGCCGCCGCGTGGATCACCGGCGAAACGCTGCACGTCAACGGCGGCATGTACATGCCCTGATAAATCAGCGGTTTGGAGGTTCGCGTCGACTCAAACGCTCGTATCTGGTTGGTCCGATCCGATTCCTCTACAATCGCCGAGCTTTGTGTTGCCATGGATGGGTACCCGCAGGCGGACCTGCCCGTCGGGATACGGCGCAGGCATATGTCGCCGCGGATGACAGGAAGTGTGTTTTCGGTTTTGAACTATTCCCTTCGGGAGGAATTTGCACAATGAGCAGCATCGAAGAACGCGTCAAGAAGATCGTCGTCGAACAACTCGGCGTGAAGGAAGACGAAGTCACCCAGAACGCTTCCTTCGTGGACGATCTCGGCGCCGACTCGCTCGATACGGTGGAGCTGGTGATGGCGCTCGAAGAAGAATTCGAGTGTGAGATCCCGGACGAGGAAGCCGAGAAGATCACGACCGTGCAGCAGGCGGTCGACTATATCAAGGCCCACGTCAAGCCCTGAGCCCGATCCCCAAGCTGCATCCGAGCTGCGCCGCATGGCGCAGTTCGCGTTTTGGGAGCGCCGTGTTCGCGGCGTTCCGGCGCAGCCGATCCTGAGCCGTCCCGCCGGTTCGAGCGCGCCGCCGCCACGGCGCGCACGCGGTCGCCGGCGCCGCTACTTCAGTCTGGAAGCATTCGCATGAGCAAGCGTCGCGTCGTCATCACCGGCATGGGCATCCTGAGTCCGGTCGGCAACGATCTCACCACCGCCTGGAACAACATCGTCGGCGGCGTCAGCGGAATCGGTCCCATCACGCACTTCGACGCGAGCGGCTATTCCACGCGCATCGCCGGTGAAGTCCGCGACTTCGATCCGACGCGATGGATCGCGCCGAAGGACGTGAAGAAGATGGACGCGTTCATCCACTACGGCGTTGCCGCATCGCTGGATGCGCTCAAGGACTCGGGACTCGAAGTCACCGAGGCCAACGCCGAGCGCATCGGCGTCAGCGTCGGTGCCGGCATCGGCGGCATCACGACGATCGAGCGCACCAGCCAGGCGCTGGCCGAAGGCGGTCCGCGCAAGATCTCGCCGTTCTTCGTGCCGTCGACGATCATCAACATGATCTCCGGCAACGTTTCCATCATGACCGGCGTCAAGGGCCCGAACATTTCCGTCGTGACGGCCTGCACGACCGCGGCGCACAACATCGGCCTGGCCGCGCGCATGATCGCCTACGGCGACGCCGACGTGATGATCGCGGGCGGCGCCGAATACTCCACGACGGGCACCGCCATCGGCGGTTTCTGTTCGGCGCGCGCGCTGTCGACGCGCAACGACGAGCCGACCAAGGCCAGCCGTCCCTGGGACAAGGACCGCGACGGCTTCGTGCTGTCCGACGGCGCCGGCGTGCTGGTCCTCGAAGAATACGAACACGCCAAGGCGCGCGGCGCGCGCATCTACGCCGAACTCGCCGGTTTCGGCATGAGCGGCGATGCCTATCACATGACCTCGCCGAGCGAGAACGGCGAAGGCGCGGCGCGCTGCATGGCCAACGCGCTCAAGGACGCCGGCCTGAGTGCGGCCGACGTGGACTACATCAATGCGCACGGCACCTCGACGCCGGCCGGCGATCTCGCCGAGACCCAGGGCATGAAGAGCGTGCTCGGCGCGCATGCAGGCAAGGTCATGGTCTCGTCGACGAAGTCGATGACCGGCCATCTGCTCGGCGCCGCGGGTGGCGTCGAAGCGATCTTCTCGGTGCTCGCGTTGCGCGACAACGTGGTGCCGCCGACGATCAATCTCGACAATCCGGGCGAAGGCTGCGACCTCGACTACGTGCCGAATACCGCGCGTCAGGCCAAGGTCGACGTGGTGCTGTCGAACTCGTTCGGCTTCGGCGGAACGAACGGCACCCTCGTGTTCCGGCGCGTCTGAATCCCATCGGGCGCGTCGCCGCGCCCGCACGTTCGCCGGCCTCGGATCAGCCCCTGAACACGCCGACGCGGTGCAGCGGCGTTCGTGCCGTCCCCACGGTGCTGCCGTGCCGCGTCCGCCGCGCGCGCGGGGGTGTCGCACCCGCGGCCGGCACGTCGCCCGGCGCGGCTTCACGGCCGCTCCGGGTGCCGGCGCGGTACGCTGGCGATGCCGTCGTTCCGCGCATGCAGCCCGTTCACGGCGGCTGCGCGCTTCGTCCCTCGCACCGACCCGCAGGGCAGTACTGACCCGTGTCCGTTTTCGTTCCAGCGCCGCTGCGATCCGCTCTCGTCACGCGCGAGTTGCCGCTGCGCCATGACCTGCTCGCACTCGCGGCGGCGCGGCCGGCGCGCTATCCCTGCCTGTTGCAGAGCGTCGCCACCAGTGGAAACGCGTGCTGGGACGTGCTGCCGGCGTTTCCGCAGGACAGCCTCACCCTGGAGGCGTCCGGTCGCGTCGTCGACGCGCAGGGCACCGATCTCGGCGATGATTTCCTCGCGGTGCTCGATCGCCACTGGCGCGCGCAGCGCTGCGCACGCGGCGGGGGCGGCGCCGCGTTGCCGTTCCGCGGCGGCTGGGCGCTGTTCCTCGCCTACGAACTCGCGGCGAGCATCGAACCCGTACTGCGGCTGCCGGCTGCGCCCGATGCGGCGCTGCCGCGCGCGATCGCGCTGCGCTGTCCGGTCGGCGTGCTCGTCGACCATGCGCACGGTCGCACAGTGCTCGTCGCGGAACCCGAATTCGCCGCGTTGCTGGATGAGATCGAAGCCGACCTCACCGCGGCTCAGACACCGACGCCGCGTCCGGTCGCGCTCGATGCGATCGACGAAGACGCGCCGCAGGCATTTCTCGACGGTGTCGGGCGCATTCACGACTATCTGCGTGCCGGCGACATCTTCCAGGTCAATCTGTCGCGCGAATGGCGCGCCCGGCTGGCCGAACCGGTGTCGTCGGCGCAGCTCTACGCGAACCTGCGTGCGGCGAATCCGTCGCCGTTCGCCGGCCTGTTCCAGCGCGACGACTGGGCCGTGATCTCGTCATCGCCCGAACGCCTCGTGCAGGTGCAGGGCGATTGCGTGCAGACGCGGCCGATCGCGGGCACGCGGCCGCGCTTTCCCGGCGACGACGATGCGGAGCGGATCCGCGAACTCGTCGGCCACCCGAAAGAGCGCGCAGAACACGTGATGCTGATCGATCTCGAACGCAATGACCTCGGCCGTGTCGCGCAGCCGGGCAGCGTCATCGTCGACGAACTCATGAGTGTCGAGACCTATGCCCACGTGCACCACATCGTCTCGAACGTGCGCGCGACCTTGCGGCGCGACGTGACGCCGGGCGAAGTGATCCGCGCGGTGTTTCCGGGCGGCACGATCACCGGCTGTCCGAAAGTGCGTTGCATGCAGATCATTGCCGAGCTCGAGGGCTGCGGTCGCGGCGCGTACACCGGCGCCTTCGGCTATCTGAACCGCGACGGCGATCTCGACCTCAATATCCTGATCCGCACCATCGGTCGCAGTGGCGACACACTGCGCTGGCGCGCCGGCGCCGGCATCGTCGTGGACTCGGTCGCGACGCGCGAACTCGAGGAAACGCGGTACAAGGCGCGCGGCCTGCTGCGCGCGCTCGGACTCGATGCATGACAGCGCGCAGCTTCGTCGACGGCCGCCCCGGCACCGACGTCGCCGTGCTCGACCGCGGCCTGCTGTACGGCGACGGCCTGTTCGAGACCGCGCTGTTCGTCGACGGTGTCGCGCCGCTG
>CAMLSI010000058.1 GCA_946482585.1 uncultured Lysobacteraceae bacterium | reverse complement strand
ACGCGGTCAAGCGTTGCGACAGCTCGCCGATCAGTTCATCCACCGCGGCCGCGCCAAGATTGGCAGCGACCAGCGAGAACCGGTCGATCGCAACATCGAGAACGGCGACCAGTTCGTTGTCACGGCGCGCCACCAGCAGCGCCTGGCCCAACCGGTCCGAAAACAGTGCGTGGTTGGGCAGCCCGGTCTGGGCATCGAAATGCGTGCTGTACGCGAGCTGCGACTCAAAGCGCCGGCGCAAGGCCGCTTCCCGCAGCGCGTCGACGCCGTAGGCCATGTCCTGGACCAGCTCTTCCAGCAAGGCGATCTCGTCGCCGTCGAAGGCGCCGCGTTCGCCGGCGTAGATGCCCAGCGTCCCGCGCGTGCCGTCGCGGCAACGCAGCGGCAGCGAGATGCAGGAGGCCAGTCCGTAGGCCGCCGCCCGATCGGCCCAGGGCGCGAACGCCGGGGAACTCGCGATGTCGTCCACGACCACGACGTGTCCGTGCCGGATCGCCTGGCCGGTGGGGCCGAGGCCGTGTTCGCGCTCGGCCCAGGTGAGTGCGAATACGTCCAGATAGTCGGCGGCCGGTCCCGCGCATGCGACACGCCGGATGCTGTGCTGGTCATCGTCGTTCGCGAACCCCACCCATGCGAGCCGGTGGCCGCCGACCTCGACGATCTGGCGCGTGACGGCCTGCAGCAGTTCGACTTCGTCCGTGGCATGCACGAGCGCATAGTTGCAGCGCAACAGAACGCGCAAGGTTCGATTGGCACGCATGGCCAGGGCACCGTTGGCCTGCTCCGTTTCATGGCTGCGTTGCAGCGCATCCGCCATGTCGTTGAGCGCCGCCGAGAGCGTGCCGATTTCATTGCGCGATTCCGCCGGAAGCCGTGCGCTCCAGTCGCCTCGGGCAAGCTGCCGGGCGAAGCCGATTCCCGCCCGCATCGACCGGCTCACGCGGCGTGCGATACCCGCCGTGATCAACAGCCCCAGCAGCAGCGACCCCAGACTCGCGAGTACGACGCGGCTCGTTCCGATCGATCGCGCGCTGTGGAACTGCAGCAGCGTCTTGGCCGCTTCGGCCGTTTCGTGATCCAGCAGTTTCCGCAGCTCGTCGTCCGCGGCACGAACCGCGTCGAGATACGGAAGGCTGGCCTCTTCAACAGCTTTCGCCATCGTGCAGTAGCGCTCGAACAGAAGGCGATAGTCCGTCAGCAGCGCGCGGAGCGCTTCCGCCTGCGGCATCGCCGACATGTCGAGGTCGCGTTCGAACTGATCGGCGGCCGCGCGAAACGCGAGCTGGGCACTGGGCATCTTGCGCAAGACGAATTCTTTCTCGTGCCGGCGCATCGAAAGCAGATCCGCGAGCAGCAACGGATGGCCTTCGCGCGGGATCCGCGCCTCGATCACGCGTGCCTTTTCCCGGAACTGCCCCTCCAGTCCGGTCGTCACGTTGCCGAGCTGTTCGTGCGACTCGACGACCGAAAGAAAGTTTTTCTCGTACCGTGCCAGTGCCGACAGCACGATCGGCACCTGAGTCTGGCGCCACGTATCGTCGGCTTCGTCGGAGCGCTGGACGGCATCGATGTACGTCCGGATATCCCGGATGTTTTCCAGGAAAAGGCTTGCGTTGTCCGATGACGTCACGGGCGCTTCGATGGTGCGTGTCTGAAGCAGGAATTCACGACCGTTGCGGCGCGCGTCCCTTAGTGTGCCGTAGGCATCGCCGACGAGGTCTACGACACGGCGGTCCTGAGTCAGCGCGGCTTCGATCTCGGTCAGGGCATGCTGCTGCTCCACCCACGCCATCCCGCCGACGAGGAGACAGAGCAGCAACGGCGCCGCCAGGGCAACGCCGAGCAGGGTCCGCAACGTATAGTTGTGAAAGCGGCCGATCACTCGGCAGCCTTTCGATGCGCTCGATTCACACCCGTCGACGTATGCGCAGCACCATCGACAGACCGACGCGCCCGCTGCTTCGCCGGCGTGTCATCGCCCCTGTACGCACGATCGCTTCGCGCGACCCATTGGGTGCAACGTAGCACGGTGATGGACTCCCCCTGAAGCATCGGTTCGCGTAACGGACGTGACCGAGACGATCGCTCGACGATGCAAAATGCGAGCCCGCCCCCTCGAGCCGAGCTCAGCGTCCGTCGCGAACGCCTGCTGACTTCGCTGGCGCACAAGCGAGCCCGGCACAGAAAGCTCGTTTCTTGCAAATGGCGCGCGTGCCGCAAATGCGCGTTGTGCAATCGCGCGATCGCGGCAGCGCCGATAGCCGCACCACCGCGAAGCGCAGATCGACGGCGGCATACGATTACGGCGCTCACCGTTTCGGCGAGGCTTCCGGAGCGATGGGACGAGCTCGCCTCCGCGTCGTTCCTCACCCATGACGGCTGATGATCAGCCCGCTGCCCACCCGCGGCAGTTCGAAACTGACGCGGGGCGGCAGTCGCTGTTCCGAGTTCCGCCCATCATCGATCGCGCGACGAGTCTGCGCCGCACTTCGGCATCGCCGGTCGGCACCGCTGGCGGATCGACGCCATGGCCGAGCCATCGCGCACTTCGGTGGTGGCCATCGGCCTGTGGCGCGCGCGGCAGGTTGGATCGAGCATTTCTCGTATCCGTCGTTGAATGTCGCGTGCGCGGATTTACGCCTGCCGTCGCAGGCGTATCAGTTCAGGCTGGTGCGCGAGGACGTAGTGCGCAGCGCACTGATCATCGTGACGCGCGGTTGGTCGCTGCGGCTCGGTGCGGTGCCCGAGCGCTGTGCCAGCGCGGACCACGGTGTGCAGACGCGCAATCCGCGGCGCGGATCGTTTTCGCGACGAAATCTGCCGGAGGTCGGGTACGAGCGCACGATCACGGCGATGGAATCGGTGTCGGCCGCCGGACAGCCGCGAGCGCGTGCTCGCCGCGGCGTTCGCCGGCGGCCACACGCACGCGACGCGCGATCGCGCGTATCGCCGCAACGTGTCTTATCCCGCTACTGCAACGTCACGACGATCGGCTCGCCCCTGGTGATGATCATCGTGTGTTCGTATTGCGCCGACAGGTTGCCGCGCGCGCCGACCAGGGTCCATCCGTCGGACGTTTCGGTGACGACGCGGCTCTTGGTCGAGAGGAAGGGTTCGATGGTGATCACCATGCCTTCGGTCAGGAGGCGGCGCTCGTTGGGATCGAAGTAGCCGGGGATGTGTCCGGGTTCTTCGTGAAGCGCGCGGCCGACGCCATGGCTGCCGAGGTTTTCGATGATGCGGAAGCCGTAGATTTTCGCAGTGCGCTCGATCGCGGCGCCGATGCCGCTGAGGGGTTGTCCGGCGCGGGCCTGTTTCATGGCCTGCGCCAGCGCCGTGCGGGTGGCGTGGCAGAGGCGGGTCTTCAGCGGATTGGTCGGGGGCACGACGGTCGTGCCGCCGGTGTCGGCGAAATAGCCGTCCAGTTCGGCGGACACGTCGACGTTGAGGACGTCGCCCGGCCGGATCACGCGATCGCCGGGGATGCCGTGTGCGGCTTCTTCGTTGATGCTGATGCAGGTGGAACCCGGAAAGTCGTAGGTGAGTTTCGGCGCGGAGCGCGCGCCGTGTTTTGCCAGCAGGTGTTCGCCGAGCGCATCGAGTTCGCGCGTCGTCATGCCGGATTCGGCGGCGCTCAGCATTTCGTGGAGAACGTCGGACACGATTCTGCCGATGCGTCTGAGGCCGGCGATGTCGGCGTCGGTTTCGATGGTCATGGGATCTCCTGCCGGACACGGGCCGGGACGTCGCAACGCGCGCAGTATAGGAGCGGCTGCGGAACGTGCATCGCGCCGAGGGACGGCGTGTCAAACGCCCGGATCGCCCCTGCCGTCGTCACGCATCGATGTAGGCCGCGAGCTCCTCCGGCATTCCGAGCGGAAACGCGTTCCTGATGAAATCGAGGAACGCCGACACGCGTGCACTGAGCAGTCGCCGCGACGGATATAGCACCCAGAGCTCGATCGCCGGCATGTCGACATCACCCCACGACACCAGCCGGCCGGCGGCGAGATCGTGACTGACGAGCGAGACGGGAAGCCGGGCGGCGCCAACGCCCAGGCGCGCGGCGTCGCGGATCATGACCAGCGAGGACAGGCGCAGGACCGGATCGATCGCGAGGCGTGCCGTGCCGCCGGGTGTCTTCAGCTGCCACGCGGTCGTCTGGTCGCTCGACAGTCGCACGATGGCCGGGACGGCGCGGTGGTCGGCAGGCCGCGGCACTTCCGGGCTCGCCACGACGATCAGCCGGTCGCGCAGGAAAATGCGTCCGACCAGCGTTTCGTCCGGATCCGGATTCACGCGGATCACCAGGTCGTAGCCCTCTTCCACCATGTCCACGGCCCGGTCTTCCGTCGTGACTTCGAGCCGGACTTCGGGATAGCGCAATGCGAACCGGGCCGCGAGCTTGCCCATCGCGGTCTGTGCGAACAGCAGCGGCGCGCTGATGCGCAACCGGCCGCGCGGCCGATCTGCGCCGGAGGCGACGGCGGCGGCGGTCTCGTCGAGTTCGGTCAGCAGGGCGCCGGTCCGCTCGTAGAGCGCGCGGCCTTCCTCGGTGAGCTTCAGCGCCCGCGCGCCGCGCTCGAACAGGCGCACGTTCAGACGGCTTTCCAGTTCCGCGACGCGGCGCGACAGCGTCGCCTTCGGGCGGTCGGCGGCGCGAGCGGCGCGGCCGAAGCCGCCGTGCCGGGCGACCAGCGTGAAATCGGCCAGCGCGAGCAAGTCCATCTGTTCCACCAGCGAGACGGAAGGTCCAACTATACGGGCTATCGGCGCGCTCGTGGATCACCAATGATGGGCCACCCCTCATCCACCCGGAGCACTCCCATGACCATCCTCGTTACCGGCGCCACCGGCACCGTCGGCCGCCACGTCGTGAACCAACTGTTGGCACGCGGCGCCGATGTGCGCGCCCTCGTCCGCGATCCGGCGAAAGCGAACCTTCCCGCGAACGTCGCCGTCGTGCAGGGCGACCTGCTCGACGTCGATGCGCTGCGCGGCGCGCTGTCCGGGGTATCGACGCTGTTCCTGCTCAACGCCGTCGTGCCCGATGAATTCACGCAGGCGCTGGTCGCACTCAATCTCGCCCGCGAGGCCGGCGTCGAACGCCTCGTGTATCTGTCGGTCATCCACAGCGACCGCTACGTCAACGTGCCTCATTTCGCGGGCAAGTTCGGCATCGAGCGGACGATCGAGCAGATGGGCTTCGGCGCGACGATCCTGCGGCCCGCCTACTTCATCGACAACGATCGGACGATCACGACCGTCGTGCAGGGTTACGGCGTCTACCCGATGCCGATCGGCAGCAAAGGACTGGCCATGATCGACTCGCGCGACATCGGCGAGATCGCGGCGCTCGAACTGATCCGCCGCGAGCGGGCCGCGGGGCCGCTGCCGCTCGAGCGGTTCAATCTCGTCGGCCCGGACACGCTGACGGGTGCCGACGTGGCCGCGATCTGGTCGCAGGTGCTGCGGCGTCCGATCGCCTATGGCGGCGACGACACCGCCGCGTTCGAGCAGAACCTGCGCAACGTCATGCCCGCATGGATGGCATACGACATGCGCCTGATGGCCGGGCGCTTCCTCAGCGACGGCATGATTCCGGAGAACGGCGACCTCGAACGCCTGACCGCGCTGCTCGGACGCCCGCTGCACTCCTATCGCGACTTCGCCGCCGGCATCGCCGCGTCGGCCTGACTGCCGATGCGTACGAGCCCACCGGTCTGGTGCGCGCAGTGAACCCGCCCTCGCCTGCTGCAACGACCGCCATCCGACATCCAAGGGAGTCCCATGATTTTTTCTACCGCCACCGTTCCGGTGAATCCAGCCGGCGAGACGCCTCTGACGCGCGCGCAGGTCTGGGCCGCCCTCGTGCTCAAGGCCCGCGACGCGCGGCCGTTTCTTCCGCCCCAGCTCTGCACGCATTGCGAGGTCGTCGAGGAAAGCGCCACGCACCTCGTGCGCGACGCGACGATTGCCGGCGCCGACCTGCGCGAGATCATCAGCTTGGAGCCCGCACGCAAAGTGACGTTCTTCCAGGTCGCCGGCCCGCGCGAAGGCGCGATCATCAACGAGCTGTTCGCAGACGATGCGGGCGCGCTCCAGCTTCGGTTCTATTGCTACCTCGGCTTGCGCGGCAAGCCGCCCGGCGGCCCGGAAGAACAGGCCGAACAGACCTGGATGGATGGCGAGTCGGGGTACCGGAGCGCGCTGCTGTCCACTTTGAAACGCACGCGGGAATTGCTCGCGGAAGGCCGGCTCTGAGCGGCGTTTCGTGTGGTCGCCGTCGGCGACCGCACGAACGGGGTTCCGGGTTGCTTCACCACCGCGATCGTGCGCTCGCAGGCGCGAGCACACGCTACCGGGAACACACGCGTCCGGAGGATGCCGTTGCCGCGAATCGATCGGCGCCTGCCGATCGTGCGCGGCTCGAACGAACGGATCAGGCGCCTTCGGGGTGACTTCAGGCACCCTTGCATATCGTTTTTCGATACGAGTAGCATCGATTCACGATATCCCGGAGTCCTGCCATGACCCGCGCCAGCGCCCACGCCCTTGCCGTTGCCCGCCCCGTGATCCAGCTGTTGACCGTGCTCAACGCGTTGTATGCACTCGTGATTTTGGGCCTGCTGGTATGGAGTTTCTTCATCGAGGGCTGGCCGGCGCGGCCGCTCGGGTTCGACATGGTCAATGCCCATCCCTGGGTGGGGAATGGGTTGCGCGCGATCGTCGTCGTCGGGGTGATCGGCGCGGCGGTGGTGCATACGGTGCTGCGACGGTTGCTGGCGATCGTCGACACGGTGCGCGTCGGCGATCCGTTCGTGGTGGAGAACGCGCGGCGGCTGAATGCGATCGCGTGGTCGGTGCTGTCGCTCGAAGGGTTGCGGCTCGTGGTGGCCGGCATCGCGGCGGTGGTGTGGGAGTCGGGGCGGATCGATGCGTTTTCGTTCGCGCCATGGCTCGCGGTGATGCTGCTGTTCGTGCTGGCCGGCGTGTTCGCGCAGGGCGCGCGGATGCGGGCCGATCTCGAAGGCACGATCTGATGGCCATCCTGATCCGTCTCGACGACAAGCTGCACGAGCGGCGCATGACACTGACGGAGCTGGCCGCGCGCGTCGACATCACCGTGGCCAATCTGTCGATCCTGAAGACCGGCAAGGCGAAGGCGATCCGCTTTTCCACGCTCGAGGCCATCTGCATCGTGCTGCAGTGCCAGCCCGGCGAGCTGCTCGAATTCCGTCCGGACGATCCCGCGGATGCCGCGGCGCGGGCGGACGACGACGACGACGGTGATGCCGGATGAACGCGGCAATGGGGATTCATATCGCGGCCGGCCTGGTGGCGCTGGCGGCAGGGACGGTCGCGGTGACCGTGCGCAAGGGCGGCAAGCCGCACGTGTCGGCGGGCATAGGGTTTTGTGTGGCGATGCTGGTGCTGGGTGTTACCGCATCGATCCTGTCGCCGCTGAAGACGCCGCCGGAGTCGCCGGTCGGCGGGATCATGGTCTGCTATTTCGTCGCGACCGCATGGCTGGCCGCGCGGCGGCGCGGCGGCACGCCGGGATGGTTCGAGAAGATCGCCTGCGTGTTCGTGCTGCTGATGGCGGCGGCAATGGTGGCGCGCGGATTCGAGATGGTGTCCGCACCGCCGGGCACGTTCACCGGGCCGCCGGCGCCGGCGGTGGTGTTCGTGCTCGGCGGGATCTGTCTGCTCGCGGGGCTCGGCGATCTGCGCTTCCTTCTGCGGGGCACGCTGTCCACGAGGCAGCGGCTCGCGCGGCATATCTGGCGGATCTGCTTCGCGTTCTTCATCGCGACCGGTTCGTTCTTTCTCGGGCAGCAGGACGTGCTGCCGGCCGCGGTGCGCGGCTCGCCGGTGCTGTTCGTGCTCGCGTTCGCGCCGTTCGCGGTGATGCTGTTCTGGCTCGTGCGTATTCGTTCCGCGCGGCGCGGTACGCCGACGCGTTTTTTTCTGTCCGTTCCTGTGGAGGAGTGATCATGCTGCTTGCCCGTGCGTTCCGTTCCGATCCGCTGCGCCACGAAGGCGTTCGCCCGTTCCACATCTGGGGCTTGCGGCTGTTCTATCTGCTGATGCTCGCGTTCGTCGCGCCGACGGCGTGGCGCGTGCTGCTGTCGCATCAGGGCGAGTGGGCGCCGATGCCGGCAATGGTCTGGGCGGTCTGGGCCACCTACCCCAGCCTCGCGCTGTTCGGCCTGTTCCAGCCGCTGCGCTGGCTGCCCCTGCTGTTTTTTACCCTGGGATACAAATTCATCTGGCTGTTCTTCGTGGCCCTGCCGCTGTGGCGCGCGGGCACGATGGAGGGCTCGGCCGCGCAGCCGATCGCCGAATCCTTTCTCGCCGTGCCGCTGCTGGCGCTCGTGATTCCGTGGGGCTATGCGTGGCGCACGTATGTGCGCGGCGCGCGACCGGCGGCGATGCCGGCGCCGGCCGCCGCACACGGAGGCTGACCATGGACCGCGACCGGCTGCTGACCGTCACGTCACTGATCGCCGTCGCACTGATGACGGTTCACCTGAGCGACGACATCGCACGCGGTTTCGAACCGGGCGGACTCACGAACCTCGGCGGCGTGCTGATTCTGACGGTCTGGCTCTGCGCGATCCTGCTGATCCGCACGACGCGCTGGGGCCAGGCGCTGCTGATCCTCGGCTCTCTGTTCGCGGCATTGATGCCGGTGATACACATGTCGGGCAGAGGCGTCGGCCACGTCGCGGCGTCGAGCGGCGGTCATTTCTTCGTCTGGACGCTGCTCGCGCTCGGAGTGACGGGGACGGTCGCGCTGATGCTCGCGGTGGACGGGCTGTGGCGGTTGCGGCGGCGCTGAGGAAAGCGCCGCTCCCCTGCCCCGCCGCCTACAATGCGCGCGGGGATTCCGCCGCGAGAGCCTGAATCATGGCGTCGACGTTGGCCAAACTGACGCGACCGAAGTTGCACCGGGTCGTGCCGCGGGAACGCCTGTTCGATACGCTGGACCGTTGCCGCGAACGTCCGCTGACCTGGGTCACCGGGCCGCCGGGCGGCGGCAAGACGTCGCTGCTCGCGAGCTATCTGCAGGCGCGCAAGCTCAACGGCCTCTGGTACCAGATCGACGCGGGCGATGCGGATCTCGCCACCTTCTTCCACTACCTCAGCGAGGCCGCGCCGGCCGGCACGCGCAAGCAACCCGCGCTGCCGCAGCTCAAGGCCGCGGGGCAGACCGATCCGCGCGGATTCGCACGCCTGTATTTCCGCGCGCTGTTCGCACGATTCAAGGGGCCGTCGCTGATCGTGCTCGACAACTATCACGAACTGCCCGCCGATGCCGGCCTGCACGCGCTGTTCGACACGATCGCGCGCGAAGTGCCCGAGGGCGCGGGCATCGCCGTGATCAGCCGGCAGGAGCCGCCGCCGCACTGCGCGGCGCTGCGCGCGCAGGATCGGCTGGCCACGCTCGAGTGGGAAGCGCTGCGCCTGGACCTTGCCGAGACGCGCCGCATCGCCGAACAGCGGCAGGCATTGAGCGAGGCCGAACTCGCCGCGCTGTATCGCGATGTCGAAGGCTGGCCAGTCGGGCTGACCTTGAGCCTGGAGCGCGCACGCGGCAACGGCGCCGGCATCGCCGCCGCGCCGGTCGGCGGTCGCGAGGTGTTGTTCGACTATTTCGCGGGTGAAATTTTCGCCGACCTTTCAACGACCGAACGACAGATCCTCGCGTGCGTCGCGTTGCTGCGGCAGGCCACGCCCGATCAGGCGGAGCGGCTCAGCGGCGGGCGCGAGGCCGGCGCGCTGCTGCACGAACTGCACCGGCGGCGCCTGTTCGTCGACCGCGTCGGCGACACCTACCGCTTCCACGATCTGTTCCGCGCGTTCCTGCTGCAGCAGTTCGAGCAGATGCATGCGCCGGAGGCAGCGCGGGAGCGGCGCCGCGCCGCCGCCGCGCTGCTGAGCGAAAGCGACCAGATCGAGGACGCATTCGCGCTGTCGTGCGGCGCGCAGGACTGGCCCGCGGCCGCAGCGCTGCTGTTGGGCAGCGCGCCGCGCCTGTTCGAGCAGGGCCGCGCGACGACCTTGCGCCGCTGGGTCGCGGCGCTGCCGGTGCCGGTGATCGCCGCCTCGCCATGGCTGGGGCTGTGGCAGGGCGTGTCGCTGTCCGGCATCGCGCCGGCGCGCGCCCGCGAGGTGTTCGCGCAATGCTACGAGCGCTTTCCGGACGACACGTTCGCGCGCACGCAATCGTGCGCGGGCGTGATCATCAGTTGCTACATGGAATTCGACGAGCTCGCGACGCTGGATCCGTGGATCGACCGCATCCTCGGCCTGCTCGCGACGAGGCCGACGTTTCCGTCGCCGGGCGCGGAGCTGCATGCGCAGTCCGCGGTGCTGTTCGCGCTCGGCTTCCGCCGGCCGCAGCCGGCGCTGCTGCAGGCCTGCATCGCCCGGCTCTATGCGCTGTTCGGCGCGGAGGCGCCGGTCGATGCGCGGCTGAACGCGGCGAGCCTGCTGCTGGGCCACTACACGAGTTCGGCGCAGATGGATCAGGCGCAGCGCCTGGTCGCCCTGGTCGCGCCGTGGCTGGCCGATGACGCGGTCAATCCGTTCGTGCGCGCGCTGTGGTGGATGCATGACGGCTACTTCGAATTTCGCCGCGGCGATACGAGCGCGGCGCACGATGCGTTCGAACGGTCGCTGGCCATCGCGCGCGACAACGCCCTGTCGGTGCCGCTGCTGGCGATCTACTGCCACGTCGGGCTCGCGCTGATCGCCATTTCCAGGGGCGACATCGCCGGTGCCGAAGCGCTGCGCCAGCGCAATCACGCGTTCTGGAATCCGGCGCGGCGCGCCGACAGCATGGCGGACGCCGGGTTGAGCACATACATCCATGCACAGGCCGGCGATGCGCACGCGGCCGTCGAGGCGGCACGGCGGCAGCTCGAGGCCGCCGATGGCGCAGGAATCCACTTCTATCGGTTTTACAGTCGCGTACAGCTTGCCCTGCTGCTGCGCGGCGGCGAGGCCGATGGCGAGGCGCTGCCGCTGCTGGAACAGGCGCGCGCCCTGGTCGACGGTACCAGCTACGACCGGCTCGGCTATGTCGCCGATCTCGCCGAAGCGTGCGTCGCACTCGATGCCGGCGACTTCGCGCGCGCCGACGTGTGCCTTGCACGCGGACTTCTGGGCAGCCGCCAGGATCCGGGACTCTGGTTCCTGCGCCTGATGCCGCACGCGCTGCCACCGCTGCTGGCGCGCGCGCTGAGCGCCGGCATCGATACCGACTATGCGCGCATGTTGATCCGCCGCTTCGCGCTGAAGCCGCCGACGACGGCCGTGCCCGACTGGCCCTGGCCGCTCGAGGTGCGCACGCTGGGCCGGTTCGAGGTCCGGCGCGACGGCGAACCGCTCGCGTTTTCGCGCAAAGTGCCGCGCAAGACACTGGCCCTGCTCAAGGCGCTGATCGCGTTCGGCGGCAGCGGCGTGTCGGCGCAGAAGCTCTTCGACGCGCTGTGGCCCGACGAGGAAGGCGATGTCGCGGCGCGGTCGCTGGATGCGACGGTGCTGCGCCTGCGGCAATTGCTCGGCGACGCGGGCTGCGTGATCGCCCAGGGCGGCAAGCTGGCGCTCGATCGCGAGCGCATTCACATCGACGTGTTCGCGTTCGAGGCGGCACTGGCCGCAGCGGGCGCGGCGGCGAGACAGCAGGACGCTCCCGCGTTCGCCGACTGGGAGCGCGCACTGTCGCTGTATCAGGGCACGTTCCTCGCCGAAGACGACGGCGAGTCCTGGCCCATCGCGACGCGCGAACGCCTGCGCGGCCGCTACATCCACGCCCTCGATCACTACGCGCAGGAACTGGAGCGGCAGGAACGGACCGAGGCCGCGATCGCTGCGTATCAGCGCGGGCTCGATGCCGATCCGGTGATCGAGTCGTTCTACCAGGGACTGATGCGCTGCTACCAGCGCCTGGACCGGCGCACCGAAGCGATCAGCGCCTACCGGCGTCTGCGGCAGACGCTGTCGGTGACCCTGGGCATTGCGCCGTCGGCAGCGAGCGAGAAGTTGTTCCGGACGTTGCGGTGAGGCCGTGCGAGTCCGGTCGACGCGCAGGAGACTCGCGCGGCGGCGACCGTGCAACGCCGCGCGAGCGTTCCGTAGCGATCGCTACGGCGTGGGCGGCGGATATTCGTGCGTCACCGTGGCATCGGCATCGAGGAACTTGAGGCTGGGCTTGTCACGATCATCGACACCGAGCCGCGTGCGCTCGTTGCCGGTCTTGTCGTTGATGCTGAGGATGTTGCGGCTGAACTCCGGCGCATCCGGATAGTTTTCCTCGCTCAGGAGCGTGCGCAGCTGGCCGACCGGATGCGTCGCGAAGAATGCCGCGATGCGCGCCTCCTGTTCCGCCGGCGGAAGGTTGCGGATCGCGTCTCGCAGGTCGAGGTATTCCTTGATCGACCAGCCCGGCATGTCCCAGATCTTGATCGTCGCCGCCTGGTTGGTGCCGTCGCTCAGCGCGTCGATGGCGAACATCTGATCCTGGTCGTAGGCATCGAAACTCAGATGACCGAAGCGCGACTTGCTGCCATCCGCCGCCTTGATGCCGCCGAACGTGAGGCCGCCGCTTTCCGTCCCGTTGGCGTCGTAGAACAGCGCGCCGGCCGCGGTCGACGCCTTGCGACCGCCGTAGTCCGGGTATTCGTGTCCCGCGATGATGACGCCCGGAATCTTGCTGTTGTTGGAAAGCACCATGCGCAGTGTACCGTCGGGCTCGACGACGTTGATGCGCTGCACGGTCAGCGTCGCGAAGCGCCCGTTGCCGCCGCCCGCGTCCGTGAAGCCGCTGAGCAGTGCCGCGACAGCGGCGAGCGTCAGCACGCCGGAATACACCACGAGCGCTTTGTGTGCGTCGAACATGGCTTTCGCTCCTGTACCAAGGAATCGATGGCGACCGCGTCGCCGGATCGCCGGCGGCTCGCGCACCGGCCGCTCGGCGGCTGTCCGTACGCGGTCGGCGGCATGCTCGCGTCCGCCGCGCAACGCGGCTGCGATGGAAGCGCCCAATTGGACATCAACAGGAATTCGACGAAGAAAAAGGGATATCAATAATTCGATAACAATACGTTTTTGAAGTCGATGCATCGTTGCATGAACTGAAGACCTGCAACCTCCCCGCAGGAGGTCCGGCCTGCTGAACGGGTGACTAGGACACTGCCGCGGCCGGCAAGGTCGCCGATGAAAACGGTTCGCCGCCGCCCCGACCGAGCCCCGGCCCCGGAGCTTCCGCGATCCGCGTAGCGCGTGGCCGCCATCGGCGCCCGCACGCTCGGGGGTATCGAATTACCTCGCCCAATAGCCTCGATCGTGCGCTCGCCGGCGCGAGCGCACGCTGCCGTCGACGACCTGTCGCTGTCGGGGGAGTAGCGTCCGCGCACGACCTGTTCGATGGTCGCCATTCGACGGCGGTGCGCGTAGCACGGGACGGAACCCGTCCCGATTCCCGAATAAGTAGCCAATAAGTAGCCCCCTGCTTCCTATCGTTCTCCCCGTCCCCGGGAGAACGCCGTGCAGCCCATCCGCAGTTACATCGTCCGCCTCTACCGCCGCGACCGGCACGGGATCGCCGGGGTGGTCCAGGACGTCCGCACGGGCCGTTCCACTGCCTTTTCCTCGATCGCCGGGCTCTGGGCCGCGCTCACGCGGCCCGCACGCGCGCCGGCGACCGCCGCTCCGCCCGACCCGTCCCCGAGCGCGGCGCCGCCGCACTCGGGGCGTCGGGGCGATTCGTGATTTCCCTGCCAGGTCCTGCCGTCATGTCACTCAAGATCGCTTTTGCCGTCGCCCTCGCCGCCGCCGCGCTGCTGTCGGGCTGTGCGCCTCCTGTCGAACCGGCGGAGGAAATCCGCCCGGTGCGCACGCTGACCGTCGCGCCGCCGGCGGAACTCCTCGTCGCCGCCTATTCCGGCGAAATCAAGGCGCGCCGCGAAGACGCGCTCGGCTTCCAGGTCGGCGGGCGCATCCGGCGCCGTCTCGTCGAGGTCGGCGACACCGTCGCCGCGGGCGCGCCGCTGATGGAGCTCGATCCGTCCGATACCGCGCTGAATGCCGCGGCCTACCGGGCTCAGGTCGACGCGGCGCGCGCGCAGCTCGCGCAGGCCAAGGCCGACGCGCAGCGCTACGAGGCGCTCGCACAGAAGGGCTATGTCGGTCGTTCCGATCTGGAGAAGGCGCGCCTGTCGGTCGATACCGCGACGCAGTCCCTGCGAGCGGCCGAAGCCAATCACCGCGTCGCGGCGAACCAGGCCGGCTACACCGTGCTGCGCGCGACCGCGCCCGGCGTGGTCACTGCGATTGACGCCGAAGCCGGCCGCGTCGTGCAGGCGGGCCAGGTCGTCGTCCATGTCGCCGAGGACGGCGAGCGCGAACTCGTCGTCAGCGTGCCGGAATCGCGCGTGGACGAACTGCGCACCGCCCGCTCGCTCGCGGTGGAGCTCTGGGCCGATCCCGCGCGCCGCTATCAGGGCCGGCTGCGCGAACTCGCGCCGGATACGGACGACGTCACGCGCACCTATGCCGCGCGCGTGAGCGTGCTCGATGCCGATGCCGCGCTGAGGCTGGGCATGACGGCCAAGCTCACCGTCGGCCTCGGCATCGGCGAAGACCTGCGCCGCGTGCCGCTGACGGCGATCCTCGATACCGACGGCAAGCCGCGGGTCTGGATCGTCACGCCGTCGATGCGCGTGGAGGCGCGGCCGGTGACGCTGGCGCGCGCGGCGCGCGATGCGGTGCTGGTCAGCCACGGGCTGCACGACGGCGATGTCGTCGTGACGGCCGGCGTGCACCTGCTGCGCGACGGCCAGAAGGTCGCGCCGACCGTTTCCACGACCGTGGCGGAGCGCTGATCATGGACCGCTTCAATCTTTCCGCCTGGGCGCTCAGGCACCAGTCCTTCGTGCTGTTCCTGATGCTGCTGTTCAGCGGCGGCGGCATCTACGCGTATTTCCATCTGGGACAGATGGAAGATCCCACCTTCACCGTGAAGGCCATGATCGTCGAGGCGCGCTGGCCCGGCGCGAGCGCCGACGAAGTCGCGCAGCAGGTCACCGATCGGCTGGAAAAGAAACTGCAGGAAATCGCCGAACTCGACTACCTGGCCAGCTACAGCAAGCCCGGCATCACACAGATCACGGTGATGCTGCGCGACTCCGTGCGCTCGGCCGACGTGCCCGGGGTCTGGTATCAGGTGCGCAAGAAACTCGGCGACCTCAAGCCGCAGCTGCCGGCCGACGTGCAGGGTCCGTATTTCAACGACGAATTCGGCGACACCTTCGGAAATCTCTACGCGTTCACCGCCGACGGCTTCGACTACGCCGACCTGCGCCGCTTCGTCGACCAGGCGCGCAACGAGCTGCTGCGCGTGCCCGACGTCAGCAAGATCCAGTACATCGGCGTGCAGGACGAGCGCATCTACGTCGAAATCTCCACGGCGAAACTCTCGTCGCTGGGACTCGATCCTGCGTTGATCCGCGAGACCCTGCGCGCGACCAACGTGGTCGAGCCCGCGGGCGTGGTCGAATCCGGCGTGCAGCGCGTCGGCCTGCGCGTGACCGGCGAATTCGACTCGGTCGACGCGATCGCGAACATCGGCATTCATGCGAACGGCCGCAGTTTCCGGCTCGGCGACATCGCCATCAGCACCATCGATGCGTTCTGCCTGTCGTTGCTGCACGAGTTTCCGCTCGAAGCCGGCGTGGATCCCGGCTTCGATCTGGCAGATGAAACCGAGACCCCGCGCTTCACCGAGGCCTCGCTCGACAGCGCATTGGCGATC
>CAMLSI010000057.1 GCA_946482585.1 uncultured Lysobacteraceae bacterium | reverse complement strand
TCCGGAGCAATGAGCAAACTCAACCTTCTGTGGGGTGCCGTGTTGGCTGTTTCGGCGGCGGCTGCGCATGCCGAGGACTACGCGCAGCGCTGGACGCGGCTCGCTAACGAGCACCTGGCCATGGTCAAGGAAGAGCCCGGAAAATCGTACGAGCACGAACTCATCGCCGCGCACAATGCGTTCTGGCCTGGTGTTTCCAAAAAATGCAAATCACACGCAATCAAGGCAGGGATCGAGAAATTCGCTGCCGTGGCCGTGCTCGACGCTGACGGCACCATCGTCGAATTCCTGACGTTGCCGGAGTCCGAGGAACTGGCTTGCTACGTCAAGCAGATGACCGGGCGGCGCTATCCGCCGCCGCCTTCGGCGCCGTTCTACGAGGTGATCACGGTGCGAACGAAGTAGCGATCCGCTGGGCGTCGCACTGGTTCACCCCATTTCGGTTATTTCCAGCTCATCGTCCAAGTCGCTCGTTGAGATCGCGCAGCTTGGCCATCTGCTGCACGAGCTGCGGTACCTGGTCGAGCGCGACGACGAATTTCCAGAGGTAGGCGAAAATCGCATAGATATCACCGGCGCGCGTCGCTTCGCCGTCGGCGAGGCGCGCGAGCGCGACGACGAACAGCAGGATCACGCTGATCTCCATCGCGCCGTAGGCTTTCGCTTCGGCGTCGGAGAGCCGCACGCGCCAGGCGCCGAGGGCGCGGAAGTGTCGCTGCACGGTGCTCGCGCGGCCGCGGCGCAGCACGTCGATCTCGCGTTCGAGACGGTCGTTGAGGCCGCGGTTGAGTGTGAGCGAGCGTTGCGCGAGCCAGCGGTTGATCGCGAGCAGCGGCAGCACGAGCACAAGGCAGGCGAGACCGATCGCCGTGTCGTACCAGAACAGCGCGCTCAACGAGACCGTGAGGCCGATCGTCGCGAACAGCACGGCCGGTACGTCGCGCTCGAGGAATGTCACGTATTCGCGCGACAGCGCGCTGCGCGCGGCGATCAGCGACGGGTCCTGGCCTTCGTCGTGGGCGCGGCGCACGAAGCTGCCGGCGAGATCGCTGTAGACGTGCGTGAACACGCGCGTATCGAGCATCTTCGCGGTGACTTCGAGCACGAGCGCACTGAAATGGCATGCGACGAGCCAGCCGATCGCCGCATAACGCTGCTCGAGTACGCCATTGATCGCGAGTGCGGTCGCGAACGGATAGAGCTGGCCGGCGACGCTGCCGGCCATGGACACGGCATAGGCCGCGCTGAGCCGGCCCAGATGCGCTTTGGCGAAGGCGGCGATCATGCGGCGCGTCCTTGCGTGGGTGCGGTGCCGTGCCGCAAACCTGCGGTACGGCGATGCCGCGGGCAGGGCGGGTGCGTCGCCGCGCGCGATGGCGCCGAGCGGCGGCGATCGTCGGCCGGTACGTCGTCCTACTTGCGGCCCTTGTGCAGCGGCAAGTCTGCGGCGGTCCAGGCAGCCGTGCCGCCGGCCAGGGTGTAGACGCGCTTGAAGCCGGCCTTGACCAGGCGCGAGGCGGCGCCGGCCGAGGTCTGGCCCGTGCGGCAGATCACGGCGACGGGCCGGTCTTTCACCTTGCCGAGGTCCTTGTGTTCGGGATCGAACTGCGCCATCGCGACGTTCTTCGCGGTCGGCACGTGGCCTTTCTCGTAGTCGGCCGGCGGCGAAACGTCCACGACGAGCGCGTTTTCGCCGTTGATCAGCCGCGTGAGTTCGGCCGGCGTCAGTTCCTTGTAGCCGCGGAACCAGCGCGTGGATTCGTTCGCGATGACGGCGATGACGACGCCGATGAACAACAGCGAAAGAATCGGGTGGTTGCCCATGAACTCGGGCAGTCGTTGCAGAAATTCGGACATGAGGGCCGGAGCCGGGACGCGGAGGGGCCGCGATTATCGGCGACGCGGCCCGCCGCGCCTAGCCGGCGCGGGGCCGTCAGTCCGACTTGGTCGTGATGGTCGGCAGGCCGCTCATGAGCCACCAGCGCTTCTGCTTCTCGTCCCAGCGCCAGGTCTGGCGGTCGATGATGCTGCGCTCGCTCTGATTGTGGTTGTTGATGATGCCGATCTCGGCGAGCACCTGGATCTCGGTCTTGCTGACCGTCACCGGCGATTGCGGGTGGTAATAACTGACGCGGACCTGCCGGTACCGGTTGAGGTCGATCGAGGGAATCGGTTTGGCCAGGCGCACGGCCGGATCGATGAACGCGATGGCCTGCTCGAAGCCGCCCCAGCGCAAGGTGGCCGCATAGTCGAGCAGGACCTGGTCCATCGCCTTGTCTTTCTTGCTGCGGGCTTCGGCCGTGCCCACGACGAGGCACAGCAGCAACAACGGTAGCAACAGCCAGCGACGCATCGGACGGCTCCGTCAACGCAAACAGCCCGGATTGTGCAGCAAGCCGGCGGCGGAATCAGCCTCGCGGCCGATGCAGGCGTTCAGGCGGCGCTCGATTTCGCTTCGCGACGCAGCGCGACGAAGCGCGCCTCGAGCGTCGTCGCGGGTTTTCCGCTGTCGTCGGCGACGCTGGCGACGATGCGCAGGCGACCCTTGCCGCGCGCGCCGACCATCGCGAAGAACGCATCCCAGCTCTCACCGTCGGCGAGTCGCGATTCGGCGCGGATCTCCCCCCAGACCGGTGCGAGGTAGCGCAGCTGCGAATCCTGCACGTAGACATCACAGTCCTCGCCGATCGCACGCAGCCGCAGCACTACCAGTGCCCAGCAGGACAGGGTCAGCAGACTGGCCAAACTGCCGCCGAAAGCGCAGCCTTTGTCATTGATGTTCGGTGCCAGCGGCGCCAGCAGGGTCAGGCCGTCGGGGCCGCACGCGGCGATCTGCAGCTGCATCGCCCGGGCCAACGGTATGTCGTCGAGGATTTCGCGCTCCAGCGCGCGGATCGGGGCATCGGTCATGGACACAACGGCTAGCAGGTCGAACAGGGCGCGCACGGTGCCACGCGGCGACGGCGCGGGCAAGGCATTTGGCCTCGAAACCGGAGCGGCGTCGCGGACCGCGGCGACGCTGACGGCACCGCTGGCCGGCGCGAGCGTGATCAATACGCGGGCGTCCGGAAGCGGCGACGGGCTGGCCCGGCTGCTGCGACGGCGCGGCGCCGATACCATCGTCTCGCTGCCGGGACAGCGCCTGCAGGCGGTCGACGACACCACGGCGGCACGGGCCGCGCTGCGCGCAGCCGCGTGCGGCGATGGTCTCGTGTTCGTCAGCCCCGCCGCCGTGCGCCAGGCCTGGCGGCTGCTGCCGCAATGGCGGTTGCCGCGGCGGCTGCAGGTCTGCGCCGTCGGCGATGCGACGGCGGCCGCGTTGCGCCGCCGGGGCGTGGCCGAGGTCGTGCGTCCGCGCGCGCGGCAGGACAGCGAGGGGCTGCTCGCCGAAGCGGCCCTGCGTGGTGTGCGCGGCCAGTCCTGGGCCGTGGTCGGCGCGGCAGGCGGCCGCGACACCTTGCCGGCGACCCTGCGCCGGCGCGGCGCGCGCGTCGCCGCGGTCGAGGTCTACCGGCGCGCGCCGCCGCGCTGGACCCGGCTGCACTATGCCCGGCTCGAGACGGCGCCGCGGCCGCTGCTCGTCGTCGTCAGCAGCGCGCAATCGCTCGCGCGCATCGCGACGGCGTTGCCGGCCGGCCTCGTGCTGGCGTTGCGCGCCGGCGAACTGGTGGTCAGCAGCGGCCGGCTCGCGGCCCTCGCGCGCGAACACGGATTTACACGTATACATGTGGCGGAATCGGCGCTGGCGGCCGACCTCGCCGACGCCTGCGAACGCGCGCTCGCGCGACACCGCTTGTAACGAGGATGAAAGCGCCGGAGACCATCGTCGCCTGACCCGGAGCACGGTTCTTCGGTACGATTGGCCCATGGACATGGATACGCCCGATACCGCTGCGCCGGCGCCGTCCCCCGCGCCGGCCCTGCCGCCGGCCGCGCCCGCGCCGGCCCGCCGCTCGCCGCTTGCCGGCACCGCTCTCGCCCTTGCCGTCGCCGCCGTCGCGATCGGCGGCATCGCCTGGTGGCGCGCCGCCGCCGATGACGCCGCCGGTACCGCGGTCGCGACCGACATCGCGCTGGCCCGCACCGACATCGACGGATTGCGTCGCGCCGTCGAACTCGACCGGCGCGAACGCGAACTGCTGCGGCAGCGTCTCGCCGACAGCGAAAACATCAACAAGACCCTGCGCGAGGAAGTGCTCGGCGTGTCCGAGCGCGCCCGCGTGCTCGAGGACGCGATCTCCAATCTCGCCGACAAGCGCCTCTCGGGCCGCGACGCATTGTTGCTGAACGAGGCCGAGATGGTGCTGCTGCTCGCGCAGCAGCGTTTCGAACTGTTCCACGATGCCGCCGCCGCGGCACGCGCCTATCGCATCGCCGACAGCGCGCTCGCCGCGCTGCAGGATCCGGCATTCGCGACCGTGCGCGAAACGCTCGCGGTCGAGTTGCGCAGCCTCGACCAGATGAATCAACCCGGCGAAGCCGCGGCACTGAGCGAATTCGGGGCGTTGCGCACGCAGGTCGCGCGCCTGCCGCTGGCCGCGGCGCTCGACCGGCAGTCCGCCGCAAGCGATACCAAGCTGTGGCGCGTGCTCGGCCAGTTCGTGCGCATCACGCGTGCCGGACCCGGCGGCGCGGCGGTTGCCGATCCGGCATTGCTGCGCAACTACGTCGGCCTGGAGCTCCGTGCTGCCGAGCTCGCGCTGCTCGAGCGCAACGAACCGGCGCTCGACGCCGCGCTCGATCGCGCGCAGGCGCAGCTCAAGGACGGTTTCGCCGCGAATGACACCGCCGTGGCCGATGCGCTCGAAAGCATTCGCCGCCTGCGCACGATGACCGCGCCGACCGTACCACCGCCGGCGCTCGGCGCGACCCTGAAGGAACTGCGCAACCTGCGTACGGCGCAGGGACTGCAGGCTTCGCCGGCGCGCGCCGACGGGACGTCGGGCACATGAGGTACTGGCTCGCGGGACTGCTGCTCGTCGTCGCTATGCTCGCGGCCGCGGTCGGCTACCACTGGCTGGCCAGCGATCCGGGCTACGTGCTCGTACGGCTCGGCAATACCCACTACGAAACGACCGCGATCGTGGCCGTGGTCGCGCTCGTCGTGCTGTGGGCGCTCGTCGGCGTGATCTGGCGCCTCGCGCGCTGGCCGCTGCGGCTCTGGTTCCGCCGCGTGCGCAAGAAGAGCCGCGAGCGCCTGGCGAACGGTCTCGTCGCGCTCGCCGAAGGACGTTATCTGCGCGCCGAAAAGGAACTCGCGCGCGCAACCCAGTACCGCGAACTGCGCGCCCCGGCGATGCTCGCGACCGCGCGCGCCGCGCTGGCGCTCGGCGAGATCGCACGTGCCGACGCGGCGCTCGACGAAGCCGCGGAAACCGCGCCCGGCGCCGCGCTCGCACTGCGCGCGCGGCTCAAGCGCGAACGCGGCGAGCACGCCGAGGCCTATCGCCTGCTCGCCGGCGAAGCGCGCACGGCGACACTGGTGCCGGCGGCCTGGGTCGAATTCATCGAAGCCGCGCTCGCGACCGGCGACGTCGTCGCCGCGACGAACGCGCTGGTGCCGCTCGCACGAACCCAGGCGTTGCCGCCGGCGACGTTCGCGGCGCTCGAAGCGCGCGTGCTCGCTGCCGCGCTCGCGGCACAGCGCAGTGCCGACGGGCTCAACGCGCAGTGGGCTCAGCTTTCGCGCGCGCAGCGTCGCGTACCGGCCGCGCTCGCGGCCTACGCGCGGCGGGTCGCCGCACTCGGTCAACCGCTGTCCGGCATGAGCGAGATCGAAGGCTATCTGCGCAAAGACTGGTCCGAACCCGTGGTGCAGGCCTATGCCGAACTCGCGGGTGCCGACACCGGCGCGCGCCTGCGCCAGGCCGAAGGCTGGCTCAGGCAGCATCCGAACAGCGTCGTGCTGCTCGTCGCGCTGGGTCGCCTCTGTGTGGCCGGCCGGCTCTGGGGCAAGGCGCGCGAATACCTCGAACGCGCGCTCGCGATCAGCGAAACCGCGGCCACCTGGGAAGCGCTCGGCGACTGCCACGCAGGCGAGGGCAGCCATGCGCTCGCCGAACACTGCTACCGCAACGCGTTGCGTCTTGCGCGCGGCGAAGCCTCCGAACCACTGCCGGGATCGGCACCGCGCCTCGGCCTCGACACGACGGCCGCCGTCATCGAGGAACGCAGTGAGCATGGGGTGCCGCGGCTGCCGGATCTGTCGCGCTGAGGTCGCGAGCCGCCGATTCCGCCGCTGCGCGGGCGGCGGCGGTCCGCTGCGCGGACTTCAGCGGCCCTCGGCCGAGACGCCCTGCAGCCGCCCGTTCTGCAAGGTGAGCACGCGCAGCAGCCGCGAATCGCCGAGATCGTAGGTCCATTCCTCGACGCGCACCGGCGTGTAGCGTTCGTTGCCGAAGTTGTCGCGATTCACGGTGGCGCGGCGCTGGTTGCGGCGCGAGGCGGGCTGGCCGCAGTAGGCAACGATTTCGCCGGCGCTGGTCCCGGACGCGAGCGAATCGAGGTTGCAGCTGTCGCCGAGTGTCGTGACGCCGTAGCCCAGCGTTTCCTCGCGCTGCAGACGTCCGTTCAGGAACAGCAGACGGACCATGAGCCTGCGCGGGCCGAAGTTGTAGTACCAGACGTCGTAGACGTCCTCGACCTGCGTTTCGTAGGGGCCATCGGCGCCGCGCACGCTGACGCTCGTGAACTGGTCGATATAGAACGGTTCGCCGCAGCGTTCGCGCACGGCGAAGTCGCGATCGCCGTCGTCGATGACGCGCGTACCGCAGCGCAAGGCATGGGCCGGCGCGGTCAGCGCGAACAGCAGGCAGAGGAGGGCCAGTCGTTTCATAGTCCGTGGATTCCGGCACGGTTGCGCAGGATTTCGGCCAGCACGTCGGGTGCGTAGTCGAAACTGTCGTAGTACAGCCGATCTTCGTCCAGCCCCGCCTCGACGAAACTGCGCCGGCCCGCATCGATCATCGCCGGCGGACCGCTCATGTAGACGTCGAAACCCGACAGGTCCGGATGATCCTCGATCACGGCTTCGTGCACGAGGCCGCTGCGGAGTCCGTCGCTGAACGCGGGATCGGAGACCACGGGCACATAGTGGAAGTTCGGCCACTGCTGCGCCCAGCGCAGCGGCAACGGTGCCTGGTACAGCTCGTCGGCGCGGCGCGCCCCCCAGTAGAGCCGCATGACGCGGCGCGTGCCCAGGTGCTGGAAATGCTCGATCAGCGCCTTGACCGGCGCGAAACCCGTGCCGCCGGCGACGAACAGCATCGGCCGTTCCGAATCCTCGCGCGGTACGAAAGTGCCGAGCGGTCCTTCGATACGCAGCAGTGCGCCGGGTTCGAGTCCGTCGAAGACGAAACCGGTGAAGCCGCCGCCCGCGACGTGACGGATATGGAGTTCTATCGTCGCATCGCCTTCGGGAGCGTTCGCGATGGAGAACGCGCGGCGTTTGCCATCGGGCAGCAGCACGTCGAGATACTGGCCGGCCAGGCGCCGCAGGCGTTCGCCGCGCGGCGGCTGGAGGATCAGCTGCATCACGTCGGGGGCGAGGCGGTTCTTGTGCAGCACTTTCAGTGCGAGCACGCGTCGCGGCATGTCCGCGACGGACGCGACTTCGCGCGCGAGCAGGGTGACGTCGCCGACCGGCACTGCCTGGCACAGCAGCACCTGGTGCCGCGCCTGTTCGCCGGCGCTCAGGGCCGCCGGTGGATTGCGCGGGTAGGCGATTTCGCCCTCGACGAGGCTGGCCTTGCAGCTGCCGCAGACGCCGGCGAGGCAGGAATAGGGCAGGGCCAGACCTGCGCGCTGTGCCGCTTCGAGCACGCTTTCGCCGGGCTCTACCGTGAAGCGCTTGCCGCTGGCCTGCAGGGTGACGGTGTGACTCACGCAGCGATCCGCTGGAACGACGCGCGATTGTCGCATGCGCTGCCACGGCGCGCGGCCGCTCAGGTCCGGACACGGCCGTGGCGCGACGGTGGCGGGGCGCGCCCTTCCGGTGGCGCATGCGAACCGGTCTAATCCCGGCCTTGCCCTTTTTGCGAGCCCGCCATGAGCCCCTGGAAACAGCAGACCGATCTCGGCACGATGAACGGCTGGAACGAAGGCACCGCCGCGAAATCGCTCGGCATCCGGTTCACCGAGGTCGGTCCCGACTTCCTGCGCGGCACGATGCCGGTCGACGAGCGCACGCGACAGCCGTTCGGCCTGCTGCACGGCGGCGCATCGGTGCTGCTCGCCGAAACGCTGGGCAGCCTCGCGGCGAATCTCTGCCTCGATCCGGCGCGCGAGCTCGCGGTCGGGCTCGACATCAACGCCAACCACTTGCGCGCGGTGCAGAGCGGCGAAGTCACCGGAACCGCGACGCCGCTGCATATCGGCCGCACGACCCAGGTCTGGGAAATCCGCATCGTGACCGAAAAGAACGAGCTCAGCTGCATCGCGCGCCTGACCATGGCCGTGGTGCCGCGGCGCCCGGCCGGCACATGAGCGCAGCCGCGCCGTATGCCGACCTGACGCCCGAACGCGTGCTCGCCGCTGTGGAGTCGGTCGGATTGCTGACCGACGGGCGCCTGCTCGCGCTCAACAGCTACGAGAATCGCGTCTACCAGGTCGGGCTCGACGACGCGGCGCCCGTCGTCGCGAAGTTCTATCGCCCGGGCCGCTGGAGCGATGCGGCCATCGCGGAGGAACACGCGTTCGCGGCCGAGCTCGCCGCTGCGGAACTGCCGGTCGTCGCGCCGCTGCTGATCAACGGTCGCAGCCTGCACGTCAGCAATACCTATCGCTTCACGATCTATCCGCGTCGCGGCGGCCGGGCGCCGCAGCTCGAATCCGCCGACCACCTGCAATGGATGGGCCGCCTGATCGCGCGCATCCACCTGATCGGCGCACGCCGCAGCTTCGCCGCCCGCGGCGCGATCGATCTCGATACCTTCCTGCGCGCGCCGTCGGCGGCCGTGCTCGCTTCGCCGCTGCTGCGGTCGAGCGTGGCGGCGCGCTACCGCGCCGCGATCGATGCGCTCGCCACGCCGCTGCAGCAACGCTTCGCCGCCTGCGACGCGCGCCGCCTGCGCCTGCATGGCGACTGTCATCCGGGCAACGTGCTCTGGACCGACCACGGTCCGCATTTCGTCGACTTCGACGATGCGCGGCTCGGTCCGGCAGTACAGGACCTCTGGATGCTCGCGCCCGAGGCGCGCTCACTCGATCTGCTGCTGGAGGGCTATGCCGAGTTCCGCGATTTCGATTACGCGGAGCTGTCGCTGGTCGAACCGCTGCGCGTGCTGCGGCAGGTGCATTGGGCCGGCTGGATCGCGCAGCGCTGGCACGATCCCGCGTTTCCGCAGGGCTTTCCCTTCGTCGGCGAAGCGCGCTGGTGGGAGCAGCACGTCAACGATCTCCTCGATGCTGCGGCACGCCTGGAGGACTGACGCGCTCAGTGATGAGGTCGGCGGCCTCGCCTTGCGCTCGCTGCACCGCGTCAACCCGGCGGGCGTTCGATCGCCGTCATTGATGCGCTTCATTGGCGCAGTGCAGCGTGCTTCGCTACCCTTGGCCAGATCTCCCGCGTCCGAGAGCCGAGACGTCTATGCCGTGCAGCGTGTTCCCGCAACTCCGCCTGCGTGCCGCCTGCGGGCGCCGCCGCGTCGGCACGCGTTCCGGTGCGGTCATTTCACGGGGGTGCCTGCACGGATGAGTGCCACTGCCGACAACGCCGTGACCGCCGCCCGCCCCGATCGCCTGCGTCCGCTGCGCTACCTCTGGCGTTCGCCGGTACTGCTGCTGCACCTCTTCATCGCGCTGCCGCTCGCGCTGCTCGTCATCAATCCGGTCGGTGCGCGCATCCGCCTCGGCGGGCAGCGGCTCGATCACTGGATGACGTCGTGGTGGTCGCGCTGGCTGGTGCGCTGCTTCGGCTTCCGCGTGCGCCGCTACGGCGAACCGCAGCCGGGCGCGGCCCTGTTCGTCGCCAACCATCTGTCCTGGCTCGACATCGAACTGCTGCACAGCCAGTCCTTCATGTGTTTCGTCGCGAAGGCCGAAATCAGCCGCTGGCCGCTGGTCGGCTGGCTCGCCGGGCGCGCCGGCACGATCTATCACCAGCGCGGCAGCGGCCATTCGCTCGCGACGGTCATGCAGCGCGTGGTCGAGCGGCTGAGCGAAGGGCTTCCGGTCGGCGTATTTCCCGAAGGCGGCACCGGCGCGGGCGATCGCATCCGCACCTTCCATGCCCGCATCTTCCAGGTCGCACTCGACGCCGACGTGCCGGTACAGCCGGTAGCGCTGCTCTACGGCAACGACGGACGTCAGGACCCGGCCGTGGCTTTCGCGCCCGGCGAGAGCTTCTTCGCGAACTTCCTGCGCTTGCTCGGCGGTCCGGGCATGACGGCGGAAGTGCATTTCTGTACACCGATACCGGTGAACGGCGAAGGCCGCCGGCGCATGGCCGAGCGGGCGCGCAGTCAGATCTGCGCCGCGCTCGGATTGTCCGATGCGCACGAGCGCGGCAGCAGCGCCGCGAATGCCGAAGAGTGAGTCGAATCCCGTAGCCGAGAACACCGTGCGCGCCGCTGATTTCCGCCCCCATCGCTTGCTGCGCAACGCGCATCTGCAGTCCGTGCTCGCATCGAGCGGCGTGCGCCGCTGGCTGTTGCGCGGTCGCCGCGCCGCGCTCGAGACGCGCTCGGAAGAAGTGATCCTCGACTGCGGTGACGACGTACGCCTGCAGGGCTACTACACCGCGCAGACCGTGCGCGAACAGGCACGCGGCCTCGTCGTGCTGCTGCACGGCTGGGAAGGCAGCGCGCGCTCGACCTATCTGCTGCATACCGGCGTGCGGCTGGTATCCGAAGGCTGGGACGTGTTCCGGCTCAACTTCCGCGATCACGGCGACACGCATCACCTCAACGCCGAGATGTTCCATTCCTGCCGGCTCGACGAAGTCGTCGGCGCGCTGCAGGACGTCGCTCGGCGCTATCCGGCGCGGCCGCTCGCGCTGGCCGGTTTCTCGCTCGGCGGCAACTTCGCGCTGCGCGTGGCGTTGCGCGCGCCGGCCGTGGGCCTGCCGCTGAGTTACGCACTCGCGGTCTGCCCCGCGGTGCATCCGCCGTCGATCCTCGAGGCGATCGAAAACGCCCCGTGGTTCTACCATGCCTATTTCATGCGCAAGTGGCGCGAGTCGCTGCGCCGCAAGCAGAAACTGTTTCCGGACGCAGCGCGCTTCAGCCCGGCCGAGCTCGGCACGTCGATGCGCGAGCTCACCGCGACCATGGTCGAGCGGCATACCGACTTCGGCACGCTCGACGCCTACCTCGACGGCTATTCCATCGCGGGCGACCGGCTCGCGGACCTCTCCATACCAACGACGATCCTGACCGCCTCGGACGATCCCATCATCCCGGTCGACGGTTTCCGAGAGCTCAAATTGTCGGCCCATACCGAACTCGAGATCGCGCCGGCCGGCGGTCATTGCGGTTTCATCAGCGATTTCAGTCTGCGCAGCTGGACCGAGGATTTCATCGCCGACCGTCTCGCGCGGCTCGCGGCCTAGCGGCTCCGCCGGCCGGTCGAGGCGGCGGCCGGAGCGTTGCCGCGGCTGCGCGAAACGGCCGTTCGCGTTGCCGAATCCGGTGACCCGGCCCGGTGCAGGGCCACGCCGGAGCAGCCCGGCGGTAGCTGCGGCATAATGGTCAGCTCGCGTCCCGCCGCCTTCACTCCATGAATTCCATGCTCCAAGACTTTGCCCGACTGCATTCCGAAGGCCGCCTCGACGAGGCCGAATCCGGCTACCGTACCGTGCTCGCGAGCGAGCCCGACAACGTCGACGCGCTGCACCTGCTCGGACTGCTGCGGCGCCAGCGGCAGGATCTCGGCGAAGCGCGCCGGCTGCTCGATCAGGCGCGTCGTCTCGCGCCGGAGCGCGGCGACGTCGCGCTCGAACTCGCCGGCCTGTATTTCCTCGAACAGGATCTCGTCGGCGCGCGCGCGCTGATCGAGCATACGATCAAACAGAACCCGAACCAGCCCGGCGCGCACACGCTGCTCGCGCGCATCGCGATCGTCGACAACGACCTCGCCAAGGCCGAATCGCTGTTCCGCACGGCGCTGCGTTCCGACGAAAACGACGCGCACGCGATCTCGGGACTCGGCCGCTTGCTGCTGGATCGCGGCGAAGTCGACAAATCGATCGCCTACCTGAGTCGCGCGGTCGAGCTCTCGCCGCGCGACGCCGGCATGCAGTTCGCGCTCGCACGCGCGCTCGTGCTGCGCGGCAATCGCGCGTTCGGCGAGCAGGCCGCGCGCAACGCGCTCGCGCTCGCGCCCGAACTTCACGGCGCGCGCTATCTCCTCGGACAGGTGCTGCTCGAAGACGGCAAGATCGACGAAGCCCAGGCGGCGTTCGCGGTGCTCAGCGAAGCGCCGGGCTACCAGGCCATCGCGCGTTTCGGTCTCGGCGATGTCGCGCGCCATCAGCGCCGGCTCGATCAGGCGATCGAACACTACCGCGCCGGTCTCGCGCTCGAGCCCGACCAGCCGCGCGCGGTGCAACTGCTCGGCAGTTGCCTCGTCGTCGCCGCACGCGAAGACGAGGCACTGCAGCTCTACGGCGAATTCCTGCAGCGCCATCCGGAAACGGTCGCGATCGAAGCCGCGCAAGCCGAACTCCTGAGCCAGCTCGGCCACGAGTCCGGCGCGCTCGCGATCTGGCAGCGCCTCGCGCAACGGCGGCCGAACGATCCGATTCCGCTCGCGCGCCTCGCGCTGCTGCACGAGCGCGGCGGCGATACGGCCGGCGCCGACGTGCTCGCGCAACGCGTCGCGAACGCCTTGCCGGACGACGCCGACCTGATCCTGTTGCGCGCGCGTTCGGCCCAGCGCGAAGGGCGCGACAACGACGCGGCCGTGCTGCTCGAATCGCTGCGTGCGCTGTCGCTCGCGCCGCTGCAGATCATGCAGGCCGCGCACCAGTTCGGCGTGCTCGCGGATCGTCGCAACGATGTGCAGATGGCCGTGCCGGCCTGGCTCGAATCGCAGTCGGCCTTGCCGGTGCAGATCCACGAACAGCCGGCCTTGCCCGACTCCTTCGCTGCGTCGCTGGCGGCGCCGGCGCCCGCGGCGATGGCCCATCCGCCGATCTTTCTCGTCGGCCTGCCCGGCAGCATGGTCGAGCGCGTCGCCGCGCTGCTGCACCAGCAGCCCGGCGTCCAGCTGCTGCGCGACCGCGCGTTCGCGCCGATGCGTCGCGACGCCTTCACCGAACCCGATTTCGCGCGCTGGGCCGACGGCATCGACGCGGCGACGGCCGACGCCGTGCGCACGCAATGGCAGGCCGAGATCGAACGCCACGACGTCGACACGAAGGCGCGCCTCGTGGACTGGCTCGTACGTTGGGATGCGCGTTTCCTGCCGCTGATCCGGCAGGCGTTTCCCGGCGCGACCGTCATCATCGTCGAGCGCGATCCGCGCGACCTGCTGCTGAACTGGCTCGCCTACGGCTGGATGCCGGGCTTCGCGCTGCACGATCCGGCTGCTGCGGCGGCCTGGATCAATCGCGCGAATGCACATCTTGCACAATGCAACACCATGGACGGCGTGAACGTGATCCGCATCGACGCCGACGCCGTGCTCAACGATCCGCTCGGGCAGGGCGGCGCGCTGGCCGCCGCGCTCGGCGCGAAGGAGCTCGCACCGGGCACCCCGCAGCGTGGTCTCGGCGGTCTCGCGATCGGCCTTGCGCCGGGACGATGGGAGGCCTATACCGAAGTCCTCGCGGCGCCGCTCGCCGAACTGTCCCCGACCCGCTGATCGCCGACGCCGGAACTCGCGCATGAACGCATCCGCCAGCCCGCCGCCGGCTCTGCAGGCGCAGATCGCCGCCGCGCGCGCCGCCGCCGCGCAAGGGCGCATCGCGGAAGCCGAGCAGCAGTTCCGCCGGCTCGTCGAACTGCTGCCGGAGCTCGCGGAGGGGCTGAATTTCCTCGGCATGTGCGCGCTCGCGCGACAGCAGACCGATGCGGCGATCGCGCTGTTCGAACGCGCGCGCAAGGTCGCGCCGGATGATGCGGAGACGCTGAAGAATCTCGGTCAGGCGCACCGCCGCGCCGGTCATCTCGACGCGGCCGTGAGCGCGCTTCGCGCCGCGGTAGAGCGCGAGCCGGACTATTTCCTTGCGCGGTTCCACCTCGCCGCGACCCTGCAGCAGCTGCAGCGCGACGACGAGGCGCTGCCCGAATACTTCCGCGCGCTGCGCGCCGCCCAGCAGCGCGGCGAATGGCTCAGCGAAGCGAGCACGCCGCCGGGCCTGCGCCAGCCGGTGCTCGCGGCGATGCGCTATGTCGATCAGCGCCGCCATGCGCTGTTCGACGGCGCGATCGCGCCGCTGCGGGCGCGCTACGGTGCGGCGGAGATGCGCCGCGTCGAACAGGCCCTCGCGATCTATCTGGGCGACGCGCCCGCGCACTATCCCGATCCGGCGCAGCGCCCGCTGTTCCTGTTCTTCCCGGGCATCGCGTCGCAGGCCTATTACGAGCGCACGCGCTTTCCGTGGCTCGAAGCGCTCGAAGCGCAGACCGACGCGATCCGGCTCGAACTCGTGAATCTGCTCGCGGCCGAACACGGCTTCGAGCCGTTCCTGCGCTTCGACTCGGAGGCGCGTGTCGAGGACTACCTGCGCGGCCGCGAAGGCCAGTCGGCCTGGACCGGATTCTTCTTCTATCGTCACGGCGAGCGCCGCGACGACAACTGCGCGCGCTGTCCCGTCACGACGGCCGTGCTCGACACGCTGCCGATCGTCCGCATCCGCGATCACGCCCCCGAAGTGCTGTTCTCGCTGCTGACGCCGGGCGCGCACATCCTGCCGCACCGCGGCGTCACGAACACCCGTCTCGTCACGCATCTGCCGCTGATCGTGCCGAACGACTGCGCGCTGCGCGTCGGCGGCATCGACCATGCGTGGCAGGAAGGCCGCTGCGTCGTGTTCGACGACACCTACGAGCATGAAGCCTGGAACCGCAGCGACCGTACACGGGTGGTGCTGATCCTCGACACCTGGCATCCCGACCTCACCGCCGCCGAACGCGAAGCGCTGACCGCGCTGGTCGGCGTCATCGGCGATTTCAATCAGAAGGCCGGAATCCGCTGACTGGCGGGAATCGGGAATCGTGAGTGCGAAGTCTGGAAAAACCCTCCCTTTCACGGGGAGAGTCCTTCGTGACCGGGAACCGGATGTTCCTCATCCCAATCCGTACGCCTTGCGCTTGCGATACAGCGTCGACGCATCGATCCCGAGATGTTTCGCCGCTACGTCGAGCGTCGGCGTCGCGCCGAGCACCGCTTCGATGTGTGCGCGCTCGAGCTGTTCGATCGTGACCGGATCGCCGGCGCGCGGCGTTGCGCTCGCGAGGCTGGTCGCGGTCAGGCCCGATGTCGCGAACGGCAGGTGTTCGTAGGCGATCTCTTCGCTGGTACACAGGATCACTGCGCGCTCGATCGCGTTCGCGAGTTCGCGCACGTTGCCCGGCCAGGAATACGCGAGCAGCGCGTTGCGAGCGGTCTCGGTGAAGCGGCGAGCCGGCCGGCGATAGCGCCCGACGAGGCCTGCCAACAGCCGGTTCGCGATCGTGAGAATGTCCTCCGGCCGTTCGCGCAGCGGCGGCACGGTCAGCGCGATCACGTTGAGGCGGTAGTACAGGTCGCTGCGGAACGTACCCTCGGCGACTGCATGCGCGAGGTCGCGGTTCGTCGCCGCGATGATGCGCACGTCGGCCGTGCGCGAGCGCGGATCGCCGACACGCTCGTACTCGCGGTCCTGCAGGAAGCGCAGGAACTTCGGTTGCAGCGACAGCGGAAATTCGCCGATCTCGTCGAGGAACAGGGTGCCGCCTTCGGCCATCTGCACGCGGCCCTGG
>CAMLSI010000056.1 GCA_946482585.1 uncultured Lysobacteraceae bacterium | reverse complement strand
GCCGAGCAGGCCGGCATCGACACGCGCAGCATCGCGATCGAGGACATCGGCCTGTCGACCGACAGCCGCTTCACCGATCTCGACGATTACGTCATCGGCTCGCTGTTCAAGCTCTATCCGCTCGAGTTCCTGTTCGCCGACCGCTTCGGCCCGGCATTGCCGCGATCGAACATCCGCCTGATCGAGCCGCCGTGGAAAACGCTGCTGAGCAATAAAGGCATCCTGCCGCTGTTGTGGCAGAAGCATCGCGGTCATCCGAACCTGCTCGAAGCGCATTTCGAGACCGCGGCCAGCGATGCGCTCGCGCCGGGTTGGGTACGCAAGCCTCTGTATTCGCGCGAAGGCGCGAACGTGACGCTGATCCTGCCCGACGGCAGCCAGCATGTCGCCTCGGGTCCGTACGACGATTCGGCATGGATACGCCAGGCCGCACATCCGCTGCCGCAATTCGACGGCAACTATGCGGTGATCGGCAGCTGGGTCGTCGCCGATCGCGCCGCCGGCATCGGCATCCGCGAAGACACGACGCTGATCACGCGCGACACCTCGCGTTTCGTGCCGCACGTCATCCTCTAGCACGCCTGTGCTCCCGGCCATCGCGTCGAGCCGGCTCGGCGCGATGGCGCGAGGCCGCTGCGTGCCGGCCCCGGCTCAGGCCCGCTCGCGGCTGTCGGCCGAGCGCGGCGCCGGACGGAGCGACGCACGGCATGAATCCTTTCGGTGCACTGGCGCCTCTTGCAGGACGCGTCCATCAACCTGGAGGAGCTTCCATGCGATTCATCAGCAATCTTTCGTCGGTCGAACGCGCGATTCGTTTCGCGATCGGCCTGTCGGGCATCGTCGCCGCGCTGTACGGAATCGAGCCCGGCCTGTGGCGCTGGGCAGGTATCGCTGCCGGTGCCGGTCTCGTCCTGAGCGCCGCCGCGGGCTATTGCCCTGCCTGCGCCGCGATGGGGCGGCAGCCGTTGCGCGGAGACCGTCATGCAGGTTGATCTGGAACTCGTAGCGCTCGCGCGCGGCGGCGACGCGGCGGCACTGCACCAACTGCTGCAGCGGTCTCGACCCGACCTGGAGCGTTTCGCGCGCCGGCGCTGTCCGACGGTGCAGGATGCCGAAGACGCGGTGCAGATCGCGCTCTGGCAATTGCATCGCCGTCTGGGTTCGCTGGCCGTGCTGCAGGCCTTCGCCGCATGGGTGTTCCGTATCGTCGCGCGTGAATGTCGCCGCTTGCTGCACCTGTCGCGCCGCACGGAACCTCTCGGTATGGGCGAGATGGCGCAGGGGGCGCTGCCGCTGGACCTGCGGCGCGATCTGAGCCGCGCGGTCGCCGCCCTGCCGCCGCTGTATCGCGAAACACTGATCCTGCGCGACATCGAGGAATGGTCTGCGGCGGAAGTCGCGCAGCATCTGGGAATTTCGGTACAGGCGGTGAAGAGTCGTCTGCATCGCGGGCGTCAGTTGCTGCGCGATGCGCTGCTCGGTGCGGGTTACTGGAGCAGTGCGGGCGACGGCCAGAGCTCCACGGCCGGCGAGGAGCCGCGGCCATGAGCGGCTATGCCGATTCCGACGATCGCCGCCTCGCGCCGAAGCTGGCGCGGCTCGCTCCGCGCGAGGCGCAGGCCTTTCTCGCGCTGAAGAACGCGGCCGAGCGCGACGACGGCTGTCTGCCGCGCAAGTACCGCGAACTGATGTCGGTGGCCGTGGCCGTCGCCGCGCAGTGCGGATACTGCATCGACGACCACGTCGCGAAGGCGCGCGCCGCGGGCGCGTCGGCGGAGGAACTGGCCGAAACCGTGTTCATCGCCGCGGCGCTGCGTGCCGGTGCCGCGGCAGGGCATGGCCTGCTGGCGTTGCGCCTGTTCGAGTCGGGCGCTGCGACGCCGGCCTGATGCAGAAAAAAGAAGGGGCCTCGCGGCCCCTTCGTCCGATGCGTTCAGCGCATCGCTTACCAGATCTTCACCTGCTTCTCGCCGCTGCGCACCATCGCGTCGCCGGCCTTGCAGCCGAACGCTGCGGCGAACGCCGGCATGTTCGACGGCGCGGCGATCGCACGGAACTGGGCCGGTGCGTGCGGATCGACGTTGAGGCGGCGCTTGAGCTCGGCGTCGCGGAACTGGCGGCGCCAGACCTGTGCGAAGTTCAGGAAGAAGCGCTGGTCCGGCGTGAGTCCGTCGATCTTCGCGTTCGGGTCCTTGGCCTTGCTCTGCGCGAGCTTGAACGCGTCGTAGGACACGTTGAGGCCGCCGAGATCGGCGATGTTTTCGCCGAGCGTGAGCTTGCCCTTGACGTGCAGATCGTCGATCGCGACGTAGTCGTCGAACTGCTGCACGAGCCGTGCGGTGCGCGCGTCGAACTTTTCGCGATCTTCCTTCGACCACCAGTCGGACAGGTTGCCCTTCGCGTCGAACTTGCTGCCTTCGTCGTCGTAGCCGTGCAGGATTTCATGGCCGATGACGGCGCCGATGCCACCGTAGTTCAGCGCGTCGTCGGCCTTGGCGTCGAAGAACGGCGGCTGCAGGATCGCGGCAGGGAATACGATCTCGTTCTGCAGCGGGTTGTAGTACGCGTTCACGGTCTGCGGCGTCATGCCCCATTCGCGACGGTCGACCGGTTTGTTGATCTTCGACATGGCCCAGTCGTTGTTGAACTTGGCCGCGGCGGCGACGTTCGCGAAATAGTCGTCGGACTTGATCGAGAGGCCGTCCCATTTGCGCCAGTCGTCCGGGTAGCCGATTTTCGGTGTGAACGAGGCCCACTTCTCGAGTGCCTTCTTCTTCGTGTCGGCGCTCATCCAGTCGAGCTTTTCCAGGCGTGCCTTGGTCGCCTGGCGCAGGTTGTCGACGAGTTCCTGCGCGCGCTGCTTGGCTTCCGGCGGGAAATTCCTTGCGACGTAGAGCTGGCCCAGCGCCATGCCCATGCCGTTCTCGATCGACTCCATGACGCGCTTCCAGCGCGGCTGGTTTTCCTGCTGGCCGCGCAGGGTCTTGCCGTGGAAACCGAAGTGCGCGTCGGCGAGCGCGTCGGTCAGGTAGGGGGCGGCGCCGTCGAGGGTCTTGAAGCGCAGGTAGGCCTTCCAGTCGGTGGCGGGCACCTGTTCGATCATCGCGTCGACTTCGGCGAAGAACTTCGGCTGCGACAGCGAGAAACCCTTGCTGCCGGACAGGTTCTGCCGTGCGAAGAATTTGTTCCAGCCGAAATGCGGATTCTGCTTCTGCGCTTCGTCGAGCGTCACGAAGTTGTACTGATTTTCCGGCGTGCGCAGTTCGACCGGCGCGAGCGACGCGGTGGCGAGACGCTTCTCGAACGCGAGCACGATGGCAGCCTGCCTGGTCGCGTCGGCCTTGGATGCGCCGGCGAGCTCGAGCACCTGCGCGATATAGGCGAGGTAGGCTTCGCGGATCTTCGTGTAGCTGCCGTCCTTGCCGTCTTCGAGGTAGTACGCGCGCTCGGGCAGGCCGAGACCGCCCTGGAACGCGTACGCGATCTCCATCGACGAGTTCTTGAAGTCGGCTTCGCCGACGAAGTTGAACAGCAGGCCGAGGCCGGCCGCGTGCGTGTCATGCACGAACGAAACGATGTCGTCCGGAGACTTCAGGCTGTCGACACGCTTGAGCCAATCGCCGATCGGCGCGACGCCGGCCTTGTTCGCCGCGGCTTCGTCCATGCCGCTCTTGTAGAACGCGCCGATCTTGGCCTCGATCGAGGCCGGATCCAGCGTGGCGAGATGCTTCGATGCGGCCTCGGCGATGTCGTGCGTCGCGTGGATCGACGCTTCGTCGAGCTGCTCGAAGCTGCCCCAGGTCGAGCGGTCGCCCGGGATCGCGTTGGCCTTGAGCCAGTTCGCGTTGACATAGCCGAACAGGTCGGCGCAGACCTGACGCTGCGTATCGAACTGCTTGACGTCGATGCCGCGCGTGAGCTCGACCTTGCTCGCGGACGCGAAGCCGCAGCAGGCAAGGCCGACGGCCAGCACGAGGGGTTTGATGAACCGGTGTTTCATGGAGAGCCTCTTTGGTGCGGGTCCCGCCGTTGCGGGTTGTCGAAATTGCATCGGAAACGGTGAAAAAATCGCGGCAGGGCGCGGCTACCAGATCACGACGCGCTGCGACGCGTCGCGCACCATCGCATCGCCGGCCTTGCACGAGAACGCGGTGGCGAACGCGGGCAGGTTGGCGACCGGACCGAGCACGCGCCATTTGGCCGGGGCATGCACGTTGGACTGAACCTGCAGGCGCAAGGCGGCGGGTCGCTGTGCGGTACGCCAGGCTTGCGCGAAAGCCAGGAAGAAACGCTGCGCCGGTGTCAGGCCGTCGATCGGCGCGTCGGACTTGCCTTCGTGCGCGATCCGGTACGCGTCCCAGGAAACCTGCAGGCCGCCGAGATCGGCGATGTTCTCGCCGAGGGTGAGCTTGCCCTGGATGTGCAGGTCGTCGACCGCGACGAACGCGTCGAACTGCTGCACGAGCTTGTCGGTGCGTGCTTCGAACTGCGCGCGGTCCTTGTCGTTCCACCAGTCGGCGAGGTTGCCCTTTGCATCGAACTGGCTGCCCTGATCGTCGAAGCCGTGCAGCAATTCGTGGCCGATGACCGAGCCGATGCCGCCATAGTTCACGGCATCGTCCATGTTCTCGTCGAAATACGGCGGCAGCAGCTGCGCCGCGGGAAACACGATCTCGTTCTGCAGCGGGTTGTAGTACGCGTTCACCGTCTGCGGCGTCATGTCCCATTCGCTGCGATCGACCGGCTTGCCGATCTTCGCGTATTGGCGCCTGGCATCGAAACGCGCCGCAGCGTCGACGTTCGCGAAATAGTCGCCGCGCACGACCGTCAGCGCGGAGTAGTCGCGCCAGCGGTCCGGGTAGCCGATCTTGCTGACCAGCGTATCGAGCTTCGCGTAAGCCGCCTTCTTCGTCGCGGCGTCCATCCAGTCGAGATTCGCGATGCGCGCACGGAGCGCCTTCTTGAGATTGTCGACGAGCTGTTCCGCGCCGGCTTTCGCGGCCGGCGGAAACACGCGCGCGACGTAGATCTGACCGACGGCCTCGCCGAGCGCGGCGTTCGTCGCGTCGATCGCGCGGCGCCAGCGCGGTTTCAGCACTTCCACGCCGCGCAGCGCTTTCGAACGGAACGCGAACTGCGCATCGACGAATTCCTTCGACAGATGGGCCGCTGCATCGTCGGCCAGATGAAAGCGCAGGTACGCCTGCCAATGCGCGAGCGGCACTTCGACGAGCGCCCTGTCCATGGCCGCGAAGAACTGCGGCTGCGCGAGCGAGAATGATTCGATGTCGCCGCGGCCGAGTGCGCCGAAATAGTCCGTCCACGAAAAATGGGGCGTTTTCGCATTCGCCTGGGCGAGGTCGTGGATGTGATAGAAATTGTTCGGGTCGCGCAGGGCGAGCGGAGCCAGCGAATCGTTCGCGAGCCGGGTTTCCAGCGCGACGACGTGCGCCGCGTTCTCCGCTGCTTTCGCATCGCCGGTCAGGCGCAGCAGCGTCGCGACGTACTCGCGGTATTGCTGCAGCAATGCCTTGGATTTTTGATCGTCGCGAAAATAATAGTCGCGGTCGGGCAGGCCCAGTCCGCCCTGCGTCGCGTAGCCGATGACCTGTGCGGCGTTCTTCATGTCCGCTTCGGGCTCGAAATCGAACAGCACCTGCGTGCCGCGCGCGTGCCAATCGCGCAGCAGCGGCACGATGTCGGCGTTGGTCTTCAACGCGGCGATGCGTCGGAGGTCGCGCGCGAGCGGTTTCGCGCCGGCTTTCTCGATGGCGGCCTCGTCCATGGCGCTCGCGTAGAAATCGCCGATCTTCTGCGTCACGGAACCGGCCGGTGCCGAGGCCTTGGACGCGCCTTCGAGCACCTCCCGCAACACGGTTTCATTGCGATCCTGAATCTCGTTGTCGAGGCTCCACTGGCTGTATTCGGGCGGAATCGGGTTGCTCGCGAGCCAGCCGCCGTTCGCGTACTGGAAGAAGTCACTGCAGGCCGGGGTCTTCGTGTCGAAATTGCGTGTATCGAGACCACGCTGATTCGTATGGGCCGACGCGATTGTTGTCGCGATGGCCAACACCAGAGTGGCGGGCCTTAGCAGGAAACGCGGATTCATGCGGAATTCTCGGAGCGTGCGCGATCTGACAGCGTAGGGACGAAGCCGTCCATCTTACAGTGTCAAAGGATTGGGGTATCGGCCGCCGTCGCAGGGCCCGCCCTCGCCGGTGCGCCGGTATGATCGGGCAGGGTTCGTCAATGCGGAGTCGCCATGCAGGTCCAGTTCTGCGGTGCCAACGGCGAAGTGACCGGCTCTTCGCACCTCGTCCGCATCGGCGAGCATCAGATCCTGCTCGACTGCGGCATGATCCAGGGCGACGAGGAAATCGAGCGGCGCAATGCCGAGCCTTTCCCGTTCGACCCGCAGCGCATCGATGCGCTCGTGCTGAGTCATGCGCACATCGATCACGTCGGCCGCGTGCCCCTGCTCGTCAAGCGCGGGTTCCAGGGGCCGATCTATGCGCAGGCGGCGACCGCGGACTTGAGCCGTATCATGCTCGAAGATGCCGCATCGATCGCCGAGACCGACATCGTGCGCGACAACCTCAAGCGCATGCAGCAAGGGCTCAGGCCGGAACAGCCGCTGTATACGCGGAAGGACGCGCAGGCCGCGCTCGCGCACCTGCGTCCGCTGCCCTACGACAGCGAACTCGAGTTGTTTCCGGGCGTGTATCTGCGCTTTCGCGACGCCGGCCATATCCTCGGCTCGGCCGTCATCGAGCTCTGGCAGAAAAACGGACGCAAGCTCGTGTTCTCGGGCGACATCGGTCCGCGCGGCACGCCGATACTGCGCGATCCGGCGCCCGTCGACAGCGCCGATCTCGTGCTGATGGAGTCGACCTACGGCAACCGGCGGCACCGGCCGCGCGACGATACCGTGGCCGAACTCGGCGAGATCTTCGCGGCGGCGCTGCATAGCGGCGGCAACGTCGTGATTCCGGCGTTCGCGGTCGGGCGCAGCCAGGAACTGCTGTACTGGATGGCGCAGCATTACGACGCCTGGGAGATCGGCCGTTTCCGCATCTTTCTCGACAGTCCGATGGCGGGCAAGGTGCTCGAGGTCTACGAACGGCACGAGGACCTGTTCGACGAGGAGGCGCGCGTGCTCTGGGCGAGCCGGCCGCATCCGCTGCGCCTGCCGAACCTCAGCTTCACCACGTCGGTCGCCGAATCGCAGGCGATCAACGCGCATCAGGGAGGAGCGATCATCATCGCGGGCTCGGGCATGTGCAACGGCGGCCGCATCCGCCATCACCTGCGCCAGAATCTCGGACGGCACAATGCGCACATCCTGTTCGTCGGCTACCAGGCCGAAGGAACGTTGGGCCGCCTGCTCGTCGACGGTGTGAAAAAAGTCAAATTGTTCGGGGAGTGGATAACCGTGAACGCGCATCGGCATACGGTCGGCGGCCTGTCGGCGCATGCGGACCAGGCCGGCCTGATGGACTGGTACGGCGCCATGCGCGGCCATGCACCGGTCTATCTCGTCCACGGCGAGGACATCGCGCGCGAAGCGCTCGCCGCGAAGCTGCGCGAACGGTTTCGCGCACGCGTCGAGCTGAGCCGGCCGGGCATGGTCGCGACGGTGTAGTTGTCTTTCCCCTTGCGGCGGGCGGGCGCCGGCGCATAGCCATGCGGCATAAGCGCTGCAAGACGGCCCGCGGCGCGCTACGCTCCGCGTCGACCGTTTCCCGTTCGCGCCCATGTCCCGACTGCTCGTCTTCCAGCACGTGGCGGCCGAGCCGCTCGGTACGCTGGATCGCCTGATCCGCCGCCGCGGCCACCGCATCAAGTTCGTCAACTTCGAACGTCATCCCGACGCCGAGCCCTGCATCGACCGCTATCGCGGGCTGGTCGTGCTCGGCGGGCCCATGAACGTCGAGGACCGGGCGCATCGCGCACATCTGCTGACCGAAATGCGCGCGATCGAATCCGCGTTGCGTCAGGACAAACCCGTGCTCGGCATCTGCCTCGGCGCGCAACTGCTCGCGCACGTGCTGGGCGCGCCGATACGCCGGCAGCGCGAGGCCGAGATCGGCTGGTACGACGTCGCGACGACCGAGGCGGGCCGCGCCGACCCAGTGCTCGCGCCGCTCGGCGCCGGCGCGCCGTTGTTCCAATGGCACAACTACACCTTCGAAGTGCCGGCGCAGGCCCAGCATCTCGCGCACAGCGCGACCTGCGCGGGCCAGGCGTTCCGCTACGGTGCGAATGCCTACGGTTTCCAGTTCCACCTCGAGGCGAACCAGGCCCTGATTGAACGCTGGCTGTCGACGCCGGCCCATCGCGACGAGCTCCGCGCGGCCGGATTGCCGCACGACACCGACGCCATTCGCGCCGTGACGTCGCGCGAAGTCGGCGCGATGGAGCAGCGCGCCGAGCTCGTGTTCGGCGAATTCCTCGATCTCGTCGGTCGCCCGCTGCGTCGGATCACCCTGGGCTCGCGCTGACGCGTACTGCGGTGCCGCGCGGAATCCGGTATACATTGAAGCCTTCCTGGGGAGGGAGGACACGCATGTCACGCACACCGCTCGCGCGCCTGCTGGCGCGCAGTTTTGCGATCGCGCGTTCCGCCGCAGGCCGCGGCGAACCGTTGACCGAAGCACTGCAGCGCGCCGACGCGCAGCGCGCGGCGCGGCGCCGCTTCCTGCAGCGGGGCGCCGTCGCGGTTTCGGCTCTGGCGATGGCCTCCTGCGCGCGTGTCGCACCGCGGCCTCGCGACGGCGAGGAAGTGATCATCGTCGGCGCCGGCATCGCGGGACTGTCGGCGGCGTGGCGCCTGCGCCAGGCCGGCGTGGCGGTGCGCGTGATCGAAGCGCAGAACCGCTGCGGCGGCCGCATGCTGAGCCTGCGCGATCATTTCGCCGAAGGGCAGGTCTGCGAGCTCGGCGGCGAGCTCATCGACAGCGGACACGCGCGCATGCATGCGCTTGCGGCCGAACTCGGCCTCGTGCTGGACGATCTCGTCGGCACCGAGACGCCGGGCCTCGCCGACGGCTGGTACTTCGACGGCGCGCTGCGCAGCGAGCACGACGTGCTGCAGGCGTTCGCGCCGGTCGCCGCGTCGATCGCGCGCGACCAGGCCGCGATCGGCGACGGCGACATCGACGCGAGGAGTCCGGCGGCCGTGCACGAACTCGATCGCCTGAGCCTCGCGCAGTGGTTCGACCGCAACGGCGTCGGCGGCTGGATACGCACGCTGCTCGACGTTGCCTATACGACCGAGATGGGCCTGGAGTGCGACCAGCAGTCGGCGCTGAACCTGTTGACCTTCATCGACGCATCGACCGAGAAACTCCGGCTGTTCGGCGACAGCGACGAGCGCTACCACGTGCGTGGCGGCAACGACCGCATCACGTCCATCCTGGCCGACAAACTCGGCGAAGCGATCGATACCGGCACTGTGCTCGAAGCGCTGAGCCGCGCGCCGGACGGCCGCTACGTGCTGTCGCTGCGCAGCGGCGGCGCGAGTTCGCAGCGCCGCGCCGCACAGGTCGTGCTCGCGATTCCGTTCACGACCCTGCGGCAGGTGCGTCTCGATCTGGAACTGCCCGCGGGCAAGCGCGACGCGATCGCGCGGCTGCGCTATGGCACCAACGCAAAACTCATGATCGGTTTCGAGCGGCGCGTCTGGCGCGAACGCCACGGCAACAACGGCAGCCTGATGTGCGATCTCGGCCTGCAGACGACCTGGGAGACCAGCCGTCAGCAGGCCGGCGCGTCCGGCATCCTGACGAATTTCACCGGCGGGCGTCACGGCCTCGCGCTCGGCGAAGCGACACCGAGGCACCAGGCCGACCTTGCCGTCGCGCAGCTCGACCGCGCGTTTCCGGGCGTCGCCGCTGCGCGCGGAACCGGGCGCGAGGCGCGCTTCCATTGGCCGACGCATCCGTGGACGCAGGGCAGCTACGCGTGTTTCGGCCCAGGCGACTGGACGGGGCTGCGCGAACACCTCTCCGGCCATGTGGATACGTTGTATTTCGCCGGCGAACACTGTTCGCCCGACAACCAGGGCTTCATGGAAGGGGGACTCGAATCGGGCGAAAGCGTCGCTGCGCAGATCCTCGCGCAGCGTGGCGTCGCATTCGCGCCGCTGCGCCGGCGGCTCGCAGGCGTGGCGTGAGCCTGTGACGGATCTGTCCGCAGGCCACCGGACGCGCCGCTACGGCGCGCCGTAGGCCCAGCGCGCGAAGAACGCCGAGAGATCGCGCCCGCTGGCTCGTTCCATCGCGGCCTGAAAGTCCGCGGTCACGACGGAGCGGCCGAAATGGCGTTTCGTGTAGCGCGCGATTCCGCGCCAGAACGCGGCTTCGCCGAGTTCGGCGCGCAGCTCGTGCAGGGCGAGCGCGCCTTTCTGATAGACCACGGCGCGGTCGTCGGCACTCGGTGCATTCCAGTCCGGAAACACGAGCGGCTTGTCGCGACCCGCGGCGACGAGTTCCGCATGGCGCCGGCGCCAGCCGTCGACGAGGCGCGCGTAGGTGTCCGCGCCGTAGCGTCGCTCCTGCCAGGTCGCGGCCATGAAGGTCACGAGGCCTTCGTTGAGCCAGAAATGCGTCCAGTCGGCACAGGTGACGCCGTTGCCCCACCACTGGTGCGCGGCTTCGTGCGCGATGAGTCCTGTCGCCGACGGGTCGGCGAGCACGCGCTGTGCGTACGCATCGGACAGCAGCGAGAAGCCGGCGAGTTCCTGTCCGATGGTTTCCGCGACCAGTGCCTGCGTGTAGGCCCGGTCCGGATAGGCCACACCGGCGCGGCGCGCGAAATAGCGCAGCATCCCGGCGGTTTCGCCGAACACGCGCTGCAATTCGCCGTCGTCGTAGCCGTCGCCGAGAAAGCGCAACGTCGTCGCGCCGGCGCGCTGCGTCGTCATGCGAAAACGCCCGGCCGCGAATCCCATGACGTAGCCCGGTATGGGCCGGCGCTGACGCCAGTGGAATTCCTCGCGGCCGTCGGCGAGTGTCGTCCGCGCGACGAGTTCGCCGTTGCCGACCGCAACGAGTCCCGGCGGCACGACGACGCGCAGGTCGAGGCTCGCGCGTTCGCCCGGGCGATCGATGCTCGGCAGCCATTGGCTGGTCGAGAAAATCGTGTAGAGCTGCGTGCGTTCGGGATGGAACTGCAAGCCGAAGTGCGGCGCGGCGTGGTAGCGCAGATGCAGCGCGAGAGTTTCGCCGTCGCGCAGCGGCTGCGGCAGCGCCAGCGTGACGGTGCGGGCTTCCTGCGATACCGCGAGCGGCGCCGATCCCGCGGTCGCCGCGTCGATGACGAGACCGTCGCCGTCGAGCGTGATCTCGGCGAGACCCGCGCGCCGCGCGCTCACGCGCACGACCGCCTCGCCGCGTACGGTCCTGCCCGCGAGATCCGGCTCTAGGCGCACGTCGTAGCGCAGCACGTCGAACGCACCCGCGTTCGTTTCGGCACCGGTGCGCGGCGACACCGGCGCGCATCCCGCGACGATGCCGGACAGCAGCGCGAACGCGATGCGAAAAGGACCCGCCGGATTCATGCGCCGCGCAGCGCCGCATCGAGTTCCGCGAGCCGCTGCGGCGTGCCGACATCGGTCCAGTCGCCGCGATGGTGCAGGCCGCCGACGCGGCCGCGCGCGATCGCCGCGCGCAGCAGCGGCGCGAGCTTGAACCGCGGCGGCGTCTCGTTCGCGCCGGCGACGTCGCCGACGATCGCGCGCCAGTCGTCGAGCAGCGCCGGCCGGTAGATGCCCAGGCCCGCGAAGGTCAGACGCGGCGCCGCGTCGGTTGCGTCGTCGCCGACGAGACGGTCGCCGGCAAGGCGGAAATCGCCGCGCGGATGATGTCCGGGATTGTCGACGAGCACGAGATTCGCGAGATCGCCGTCGCGCAGTCGAAGCAGCGTGAGATCGACGTCGCAGTAGACGTCGCCGTTCAGCGCGAGAAACGGTTCGTCGCCGAGGAGATGTCGCGCCTGCAGCATGCCGCCGCCGGTTTCCAGCGGTTCGGCGCCTTCGTCGCTGTAGCGGATGGTCAGATTCCAGCGCGCGCCGTCGCCGAGCGCTGCCGGAAACGCCGCGGCGAGCCAGGAAGTATTGATCACGACGTCGCGCACGCCGAGCGAAGCGAGGCGTTCGAGATGCCGTTCGATGAGCCGCCTGCCGCCCGCGAACAGCAACGGTTTCGGCGTGTGTTCGGTCAACGGACGCATGCGTTCGCCCTTGCCGGCGGCGAAGATCAGCGCCTTCATGCGGCTGCGTCCGCGCGGCGCGCGCGCAGGTCGACACCCTGGGTCAGGCGCGCGAGCAGTACGGCGAAATCGGCGAGTTCGGGGTAGCGTGCGCAGACTTCGAGCACGTACTCGAGCACCAGCGGCAGGTCGTCGAGATAGTGCGGCTTGCCGTCGCGGTAGCACAGACGGCAGAACAGGCCGAGCACCTTGACGTGGCGCTGCAGTCCGGTGAAATCGAACCAGCGCCGGAACTGCACCGCATCGGCGGCGACGCGGCCCGCGGCGACGAGACGCTGACGGTAGGCTTCGACCCACGCGTCGACGCGCCCGGCCGGCCAGCGGATGTAGCAATCGCGCAGCAGCGAGGCGAGGTCGTAGGTCAGCGGGCCGTGCAGCGCGCCCTGGAAATCGATGATGCCGGGCAGCGGCGGCGCGATCATGAGATTGCGGCTGTGGAAGTCGCGATGTACGAAGCCGTAGGGCTGTTCCTGCACCGTCGCGAGAATGCGGCGGAACGCGAGTTCGAGCGCGTCCCAGTCGCTGCAATCCAGGCTGCGGCCCAGATGGCGTTGCAGAAACCACTCGGGCAGATAGTCGAGCTCCATCTGCAGGCGCGCTTCGTCGTAGCGTTCGAGCGTGTCGGCGTCGAGTCGCGTCTGCAGCACGAACAGCGCGTCGAACGCGGTACCGTACAACGCATCGACCGTGTCGTCGCCGAGTTCGGGCAGATACGTGCGCGTGCCGAAGTCTTCGATCAGCAGGAAGCCCTGCGCCGCATCCACCGCATGGACGGCCGGCACGTGCAGGCCGGCCGCCGCGAGTTGCGCACCGATCGCGAGCCAGGGCTCGACCGGTTCCTTGTCCGGCGGCGAATCCATGACCACGACACTGCGGCCGTCGCGCCGCACGCGCCAGTAGCTGCGGAAGCTCGCATCGGCCGACGCAACGGCAAGCGTCTGCGGATCGGCGCCGCAGCGCATGATGAAGTCGTGCAGCGCGGCGCTGCGGGCGGAATCGGAAGTCATGGCGGCGTCGTGGGCGGAAACGGTCGATCCCGTCATCGTGCCGGACCCGCGGCGATCGGTCGCGCTTCGCCGATGAACAGGTCGATCGCGATGCGGTCGTTGCGCGCATAGACGAGCCAGCGGCCGTTCGCGCTGAAATCCAGAGCCGGTGCGAACGTGTTCGGCGCGTCGGCGAGCAGGGTCGTGATGCCGCCGCTCGCGAGGTCATAGCTTTGCACCAGGCGCGTGCCGCTGCTGTCGCGCGCGACGAAGGCGAGACGTCCCGCGTGCAGCGCCACGTAGGTGTTGTCGGGCTGCAGACCCGTCTGCGGTACCGGACCGTCGAGCACGACGCGGCATTCGGTCGCGTCGAGCGTGCAGATACGCAGGCCGTTTTCGTTCACGACATCGAGTACGAGGTGGCGATCGTCGCTCACGAAGTGCTCGACATTCGTGTCGAGCAGCAACTTCGCGCCGCTGCCGTCGGCCGCGGCGCGCCAGAGCTGGTCGCGCTCGTTGCTGCGGCGGACGAAAAAGATCCAGCGGCCATCGCCGCTGTACTGCGCATAGCGCGCGTCTTCGCCGAGTCCGCTCACGGCGACGGCCTGACGCGCGGCGAGGTCGTAGCGATAGATCGCGCTGTGCTCGCTGCTGCAGGCGTACGGCAGGCACTCGGTGCCGTCGCTGCGATTCAGGATGGCGGTCACGAGCAGATGCCTGCCGTCGGGATGCCAGCCCGGCCGCACCCAGCGCTGACGCGGATCGAGCGCGAGGCGCTGCACGTTGCTGCCGTCGGGATGGGCGAGATAGAGCGCTTCGAGTCCGTCGCGATTCGAACCGAACGCGAGCCACTTGCCGTCGGGTGAATGCGCCGGCTGGTTGTTGTAGCGCTGCGACTGCGTGATCGGCTGCGGCGGCGTCTGCGGATGATCGAGATCGGCGCGCCAGAGATTGGCCTGATAGTCGGCGATCTCGTAGACCAGGGCGCCGTCGCCGGCGACGTCGGGATAGCGCGCGCCGCGCGCGCCGAGGAATTCGAGCGCGCCGGTCGCCGCGTCGGCGCGGTAGAGCGCGCGATAGCCGAACAGGTCGCCCGCGAGCACGAGCGCGGTATCGCCGGGAAGCCAGGCCGCGCCGTAGAGCAGGCCGTTCGCTTCGACGAGCACGCGGGCGCGCGCCGGCGCGGCGACCGGCAACAGCCAGAGCCGCTGCAGGCTGTGCTGTCCGCGCGTAAACGCGAGCTGGCTGCCGTCGGCGGAAAAACGCGGATTCTGGTCGATGGACGCCTGGTCGCCCGGATCGGTCAGGGGGCGCGACGTGCCGGTCGCGCGATCGAGCAGCACGAGTCCGGTGCGGCCGGAGCCGAGCACGCCCGCGAACACGAGGCTGCGGCCGTCGGGCGAGGCATCGATGCGGCTCGTCGCCGGCGGCGGCGCGCAGTCGCCGATGCGGCGCGACGCCTTGTCGATGAGTTTCTGTTCGCGCAGCTCGCAGACGTTGGCCGTATAGCGCGCGAACACCACGGTACTGTCGTCGTCGACGAATACCGGCGACATGTCCCAGGCGTCGCCGTCGCTGAGTTTCTGCCGGGACTGGCCGTCGCGCGACGCGATCCAGATGTGCGCGTGATCCTGGTCCGCGTTCGACGCCGACCAGGCCAGCCAGCGTCCGTCGCGGGAGAAGCGTGCGCTCTGATCGAAGCCCGGTTCGGCCGCGAACGGCCGCGCCCGGTCCACGCGCCCGCGCAAGTCGGCGGCGCTCTGCTTCGCGTCCGGCGGTTGCGGCAGGATCAGCGCGAGCAGCACGACCAGCGCGACGCCGACCGCGGCGATCACGAGGCCCATGATCTGGGTGCGCCGGCGTACCAGCGGGTCCGGCAGCGGCAGTCCGCTCGCATCGAGCGTTGCCGCCGGGCGCGATGCGGGCGACGGCAGCGCGATGCCGGCCGGGGGCTCGCCAGTTGCGGCGTCTGCGACGGATTGCGGCATGGCGATCAGTCGATAGCCGAGTTTCGGCACGGTTTCGATGTAGCGCGGTGCGCGCGGATCGTCGGCGAGCAACTGGCGCAGTTCGGCGATCGCGCGCGACAGTGCCTCGTCGTTGACGTAGCGATCCTCCCAGACGTCGCCGAGCAACTGCTCGCGACGCACCACCGTGCCGGGCTCGCGCGCGAGGCGCAGCAGCAATTGCATCTGGCGCGGCTGCAGGCGTACGCGTCCGGCCTCGGCGACGAGTTCGTGATTGGCCGCATCGACCTGCCAGTCGCCGAGGCGAAACCGCGCCGGCAGGATCGCGTCAGCGGCGGGGGCGGTACCGGAGTTCATGCGCAAGTGATTGATCGCAAAGTGCCGGGATTTCGCGGAGACCTTGCGAAGGTGTTGCGCAGGACATCCGGGCGGCGGGCCGCCGATGGTGCGGGCTCACGTCGCCGCCAGGAGTTTTCGTATGAACCGCAAGCCGACCGGATGGGCACGATGTTCAGTCCTGTTGTCACTCTGTTTCTCCCTGCATGCCGTCCAGGCGGCGTCCTGCGAGGACGTCCGCATCCTCGTCAGCGGCTACTACAGCAATGTCCATGTCTATGATGCCTGCTCGGGCGCGTACCTGCGCAATCTCGACGACGCAGGCCGCATTCGCGGCGCGCAGGCCGTGAAGATCGGTCCCGACGGCAAGCTCTGGGTGGTGAGCGAGGACGCCAACACCCTGCTGCGTTACGATGCGACGACGCTCGACTTCATCGACACGTTTGCCCGCGTCGAG
>CAMLSI010000055.1 GCA_946482585.1 uncultured Lysobacteraceae bacterium | reverse complement strand
GCGCGGAAGTCGTCTGCAGCACGGCAAGTGGGGTTCCGGTCGACTGTCCCTGAGCCCGTTGCGCGGTTTCGCGCACTGACCGCGAGCGCGCCGCGATCTTTCGCGGCGCGCTCACTGTCGTCCTGCGATCGTCGAGGCCGTCACGGTGATCGATGGAGGACGAAGTGGTCGCCGATTCCGCTCTGCGCCGCTACGAAAACGAGCTGGCGGCGAAGCTGCCGTTTCCGGGACACGGCGCGGCGCTGCTGCCCGAGGTGACGGTCGAAGGCTACAACACGCAGCTGCGTCGCCAGGGCCGCTATGTCGGCGACGAAGCGGCGAAGCGCGTGTTCTTCGATCGCATCGATGCGTGGCGCGCGACGCTGCGCAAGACCGGGAAGGATCCGTTCGGCGACACGCCGAGTGCGGAACTCTCGAAGAAGGCCCTCGACAGGGCACTGCGCGAAGGCAGTTCCGCGGCGGCCGGCATCATCCAGTCGGCAGTCGAGGATTTCGCACAGGCGTTGTACGACGTGATCCGCGTCTTTCATGCGCGCGCCTGGAACCGCATTTCGCACATCGTCATCGGTGGCGGTTTCCGCGCGTCGCGCGTCGGCGAACTGGCGATAGGCCGGGCGCAGCTCCTGCTGCAGGACGAGGGGTTGGACATCGTGCTGCATCCGGTTCGCCACGATCCGGACGAGGCGGGACTGATCGGCTCGGCGTACCTGATGCCTGCATGGGTGTTTGCGGATTTCGACGCGATACTGGCTGTCGATATCGGCGGTACGAACGTGCGTGCCGGACTCGTGCAGGTGGCGAAGCGACGCCGGGACGGCGGTCCGTCCGTCGCGAAAATGCTGCTTTGGCGGCACGGCGACGACGCGCCGACACGCGAGAGCGTGATCGAAGAGCTCGTTGTGATGCTGCACACGCTCGCGACCCACGCGAAGCGGCGGAAGCTGCGTGTCGCACCGTTCATCGGCGTCGGTTGCCCGGGCCGTGTCCGGCTCGACGGTCGCATCGAGCAGGGCACCGGAAATCTGCCGGGCAACTGGCAGGCGAAGCGGTTCCACCTGCCGTCGCTGCTGCGGCAAGGGATGCCGCAGGTCGACGGCCGGGATACCTGCGTGATTCTCCACAATGATGCCGTCGTGCAGGGGCTCAGCGCACTGCCCGACATGGCCGAGGCGACACGCTGGGCCGTGCTCACGATCGGCACGGGGCTCGGCAATGCGCAGTTCCTCAATCGCGGAAAATCGTAGGCCGGGCGGCGCCGCAGGCCCGGCCCGGCGAAGCCCTCAGTGCAGATCGATCTGGCCGACCTTGCCTTTGTACGACGCCTTCGGATCGATGCCGAGCAGCAGCTTGATGCCGGCGACGATGCTCGAACCGTTGAGCCAGATTTCGGCATGTTCGGCATCCAGGCGCAGCAGGGTCAGCTTCGGGTCATCCTTGCCGCCCTCGTACCATGCCGCGACGAACGGATTCCAGAGCCGCTCGATGACATCGCGATCGTTGTCGATGCGCAGGCTGCCTTGCACGCTCGCGAACAGGTCGTGTCCTTTCGCGCTGAATGCGAACGTGGCGCGTTCGGTGCCGGCGCCGAGCTGTTGCACGAGGCGGTTGTCGGCTGCGGTGAAGAACCAGACCGGGCCGCGCTCGACTTCGAACTGCGCCGTCATCGGCCGCGTGTGGCCGTCTTCGGTGCCGTCGAGCCCGAGCATCACGGTCATGTCGGATTTCAGTGCTTTCCAGAATTTCTGCTCGAGATCGTGCGGATTGCTCATGGCGCGCTCCTGGACAGGGATCGGAGCGGGCACCGTAGACGACATCGCGTGGCATGCGCGTGAAGCGGCGGCGGTCGCGTGCGCTTCGGTGATGCCGCATTGGTGAAAAGTACCTATTGATACACGCAGCGGCGGCGACCGGCATGGTCGTTCGCCGCCGCAGGCCCCCGGGTCTCTGCGCCGACGGCTCCTAGATCGTTTCGGGCGAGAGTTCGAGCACTCCGGAGATCAGCGGCCAGACCTCGCCGCTGACGAAGACGCGATCGCCGACGAAACGCATGCCGAGCTCGCTGGGACGGCCGGCGTAGCGTCCCTGCTGCAAGGTCGCCGCGCGGGACGCGGGGAAGCGGCCATAGCGGTGCAGATACGCGGCGACGGGTCCGGCCGCGCTGCCCGTCGCGACGTCTTCGGCTTCGCCGAGGTTGTCCCAGGTGCGTCCTTCCGGCGTATCCGGGTCGAGCAGATAGGCAAAGCGCGCATCGAACGCGGCGAGCTGGCTTTCCAGATCGCGGCCGCGCACTGTCGCGAGGGCGAGCGCCTCGGCGGTGACAGGCACTATCAGATAGGGCAGTCCTGTCGAAACGCGCTGCAGCGGCAGGCCGACGACGAGGTCGCTCGGATCGAGATTCAGCGCCTGGAGCACGGCGCTTGCGTCCGCCGCGGCAATGGGCGGGCCGAATACCGGCGTGCCCTGGTCCATTTCCGTGAACATGGCGAGGCCGTGCCGGCGCGTCGTCACCTGGACGCTGCGCAGCGGCAGGCGCAAACGCCAGCGCGCGTCGTCGAGATTCGGCGCCTGCGTGCGGTGCAGGACCGCGGCCGCGCCGAGCACGGGATGGCCGGCGTACGGAAGCTCTCCCTGTATCGTGAAGATGCGCGCGGTCGCGCCGTTCGCGTCGATCTTGCTGAGGAAGATCGATTCCATCTGGAGCATCTCGCGCGTCAACTCCTGCATGCGGCGATCGCTCCAGCCGTCGGTGTCGAGAAACACCGCGAGCCCGTTGCCTGCGAGTGCGCGGCGCGCGAACACATCGACATGGAAAAAGGGGGTCTGCGTCGATTTCATCGGCCTATACCTTGGGGATGTCCCGCACTGTGCAGCGTAGTGAAACGTGGCCCAAACAGGCCGGCGTCCGAATGGCCCATGGGTCACGGTAGCGGCCGGCAACGCGTCAGGGCGCCGCGAGTCGTTTCTGCAGTCGCGCGTAGTCTCGCCGATAGAGCCGCGCGAGGCGTGTCTTCTGCATGCCGGAAATGATCTTGCCGGAGACCTGGAAGAATTTTTTCTCTTCTTCGCGCAGATGGTGATGGACTTTCTCGGAGAGCTTCTTCGCCGTCGCCATCCAGCCGCGCCCGGACTTGTCGGCGACCTGCAGCGCTTCGACGAGCTCATCGAGTTCGTGGTGCTCGTGCAGTGCATGCCGCGACGAGTCGAGTCCGGCATCATCCATGAGCATGGGCACGTAGAGATAGCGCTCCTCCGCCGCCTCGTGCGCGGCGAGTTCGACGCGCAGTCGCGCGAACACGTGCGTGCGTGCGGCCGTCCCCGGTTTCGAACGCAGCAGCTTGCGGCACAGCGAGCGCTGGATCTCATGGCTTTCGCGCAATGCGTCGTAGATCGTTTCGGTCATGGCGGGCTCCTGGAAGCGTATCGATGCTCAGCGTCGCGCGCGATCGAACGCGAACAGGCTCGCGAGCGGATGCGGACGGCGTTCGATCACGGCGCGCAGCAGATTCGCGCCGAGCATCGAGTAGGTGATGCCGTTGCCGCCGTAGGCCATCGCGAACAGCACGCGCGGGCCGTACTGCGGATGCGCGCCGAAATAGGGCAGGCCGTCGTGCGTTTCGGCGAACGTGCCGGCCCACGAAAACGCAGGCAGCAGCGGCAGGTGCGGGAATTGCCGGTGGACGGCTTTCCGCAACCGTTCGACCTTGCTGGCGACTCGCCGGTCGCGCCGCGCGGGCACATCGATCGCGTCGTCCTCGCCGCCGACGATGAGACGATGATCGGCGGTCGCGCGCAGATAGCGGTACGGCCGCGCCGACTCCCAGACCAGGGTGCGGTCCAGTGGTCCCAGCAGGGCCGGGTCGATGGGGTCGGTGACGAAGGCATAGCTGCTGCGATGGCGCGCGACGCGCCGCGCGAGCCAGCGCTGACCCGCGTAGCCGGCGGCGATCACGACGCGGGCTGCGCGCACTTCGAGTCCTTCGCGCGTCGTCAGCAGCACGTCGCGGCTGCGCGGCCGGATCTGCGCGACGGCCGTGTGGTCGAATACCGCCGTGCCGTTGCGCCGCAGCCGCTGCAGCAGGTCGTATGTCAGACGATACGGATCGAAGCCCGCCGCGGGCCGATTCAGGATCGCCGCAGGCGCGGCGATGCCGTAGCGCGTGCGCAGCCGTGCCGCGTCCAGCCATTCGACGTCGAAGCCGTTCGCTTCGCGCAGCGCGAACTCGCGCGCGAGCGTCTTCGCGTCGCGCGCGCGGCTCGCGTAGTAGAGGCTTTCGCAGTCTCGCCAGCCGGCATGGCGATGCGATGTGACGACGTCGCGCAGCTGCCCGATCGCTTCGACGCAGGACCGATACGCGAGCAGCGCGCCCGGCAAGCCGTAGCGGCGCGCGAGGTCGGTCAGATGCGTGTCGATCTCGTACTGGATCAGCGCGGTGCTCGCGGCGGTGCTGCCCCAGGCCACGTCGCGTTCGTCGAGCACGGTCACGTCGAAGCCGTGCGTCGCGAGTTCGTGCGCGATCAGCGCGCCGCTGATGCCCGCCCCGAGGACGGCGACCTCGCAGCGCCGGTCTCTGGCCAGCGGCGGAAACGTCGCGGGCAGTCCGTTCTTTACCGCCCAGAACGGATAGCCGCTCTTGAGATCCATCGCGGCGGCGCTCATGTCGCGGGACCGCTGCAGGGCACGGCGCGCGCGAACGCTGTCGATCGCCGCGAATTCCGTCGCCGTGTTGGCGGAACCGGCGCTGGCCGCGGCCGCGCCGCCATGAAAAGGTTTTCGTCCTCACACGCCAGGAACCGCATCCCATGACGTTGCCCGTTTCGCAGACCGTAAAGACCACCGTTCGCCGCAATCTCACCGTGCTCGACACGCTGCTCGACAAGGCTGCCGCGCATGCCGCGGCGAAGAATTTCGACGTCGGCGTGCTGCTCGGCTCGCGTCTCGCGCCCGATATGTTTCCGCTGACGCGTCAGGTGCAGATTGCCTGCGACATGGCCAAGGGCATGGCGGGGCGTCTGGCCGGGCAGACGCTGCCCGTGTTCGAGGACGTCGAGACCACGCTGCCCGAACTGAAGGAACGCATCGCGAAGACGCTGGCCTACGTCGATTCGATCGAGGATGCCGCGTTCGAGGGCGCGGAGCGGCGCGAGGTGCGCGTGAAGACGCGCGCCGAGGAACTCGTGTTCCAGGGCGCGGACTATCTCGTGGGCTTCGCGTTGCCGAACTTTTATTTCCATGTGACGGCGGTCTACCTGATCCTGCGTCACAACGGCGTAGAGCTCGGCAAGCGCGACTTCCTCGGCGCGCGCTGAGCGCGAAAGGGTTACACCGCGTTCACGCGATTGAGGCAGAATGCGCGGCGCGGCGGGACGACCCGCCGCGTTCGTGATGATTGGGGACGGCCCCGCTGCAGACGGGGTTCGTCATGTACTGGGTACTGCTGTTTTTCGCCGGTCTGTTCGAGATCGGCTGGGCCGTCGGCCTGCGCTACAGCGACGGCTGGACGCGCATGGTTCCCTCCGTGCTCACGCTCGCGGCCATGTCCGTGAGCTTCCTCCTGCTGTCGCTCGCGCTGCGCGGTCTGCCGCTCGGCACCGCCTATGCGATCTGGACCGGCATCGGCGCGGTCGGCACGGCAATCGTCGGCATGGTGTTTCTCGGCGAAGCGCTGAGCCTGCTGCGCGTCGCGTCGATTCTGCTGATCGTGCTCGGACTCGCAGGGCTCAAGGCCGCAGCGCCGTAGCGGACGCGACGCTCGTTCTGCGGCTCGCCGGCGGCCGCTGCCGTATCGGAATGTCACGATTGCGATGGCGTTTTCGCCGAAAACCGGCTGGCGGCGGTCTTCGCGACAGGAGTAACCTGCTCGCGCAGATCGCCGCCGCGCGCGGAACGGACGACTGTCCTCGGCGCCGCGGCTGCGGCCTGCAGCTATGGCGGCGAACGCCTGGCGGCGCTCGCCGCGCATCCGCGCCGGACGGGATGCCGGCGCCGGCTCGCACGATTCGGTCGCGGCGCCGGAGGGCAGCGCGACTGCGGAGGTCAGGCCATGTCCGAACCCCGGTTGCAACGCTACCTGCACGAGCAGGGCATCGGTTTCGAAACCATCCATCACGCGCGCGCGCAAACGGCGCACGATACCGCGCAGAGTGCGCGGCTCGACGATCGGGAATTCGCCAAGACGGTCATCGTGAAGCTCGATGGGCGCGCGGCCATGATCGTACTCGGCGCCGACCGCCGTCTCGATCTCGCCGCGCTCGCTCTCGCGACCGGCAGCGAAACCGTCGAACTCGCCCACGAGAGCGAATTCGCCGCGCTGTTCCCCGATTGCGAAGCCGGTGCCATGCCGCCGTTCGGCAATCTCTACGGGCTCGACGTCTACGTCGACGACAGCTTGTCCGACGACGAGGAAATCATCTTCAACGCCGGCACGCATACGGAACTGATCTGCATTCCGTTCGCGTTGTTCGAACAGCTCGTGCACCCGAAACGGCTGCGGCGCATTGCGTGGATCACGCATTGACGCGTGGGGGAGCGTGCCGGACGGCCTGCGCGTTGCGGTGCAGGTCGACACGGGCACCGCCGTGACGCGCGCGCCGGTTGCGGATCGCCTGCGCCTCACCGCAGCCTGCGCGCGCTAGAAGTTCCAGGTCGCCGCGATTTCGGCGCGATTGCCGCCGAGCTCCGGAAACAGGAAGTCCGCCGCGTCGCTGGTCCAGTGCGCGGATGCGCGCAGGTCTACGCTGCCGATGCGGCAGATCGCGGACAGTTGCGCGCGCGCATAGCTGTCGTCGTAGGCATCGGCCAGGTCGTAGTAGCCGGCGACGGCTTCGAGCCGCCAGCGCGCGTCGAGCGGAAATTTCGCGCCGAGTTCGCCGTAGATGCCGCGCGAACCGGTCGCGAATACGTCGTCCGATCCGGCGACCAACGCCCACCAACGCTGATCGAGCGTCACCGTCGCGATGACCTCGTTGTAGTCGAGGTTCGTGTCGCCGCGCGTGCCGGCATAGAAGTACCGCGTCAGGTTCACGTCGAGGTTCCAGCGCTCGCCGAACGTGCGATTGAAGCCGATCGCGGCGTCGATCTCCGCATCGGTGCCCAGCGTCGGGCCGAAGTCGACCTGCGAACCCCAGGCCGACGCATACAGGCCCGAATCGAACGCGAGTCGCGCGCCGAACTGCGCGGCCGGATCGCCCTGCGTCTGCGAGATTCCGCGCAGCACGTAGTCGCTGGTCACTGCCGCCGTGCCGCTGAAGTCCGTGGCCGATGCGGTTGGCGATACGGCTGCCGATGCCGCGACGACCAGCACGACGGCGAGTGGTCCGGCGGTGCGATGACGATCGAGGTTCATGCGAGGTCCGTCTGCATTGGGCGATGACGCAAGGTATCAAAGCGCCACGATGGCGCAAACGCGCGGCGACGCCATCGGGCAAACGGCGCGCGATGCGCCGGGCGAACGCGACGTCGGCCGCCATGCCATGACCTCCAAGGTCAAGTCGGCATGATCTGCAACGTCATTGCCGCCATGCTGCACGAACGGGGAAGCTATGCCCCGGCGCCGCGATAGCGGCGATCTTTCCCCGGAGACGAGATCATCATGACGACGCAACAGGACAAAGCGCAGACCTTCCGTTCCCTGCATGCCGCGGGGCGGCCGCTGGTCCTTTTCAACATCTGGGACGCAGGCAGCGCGAAAGCCGTGGCGGATGCCGGCGCCGCCGCGCTCGCGACGGGCAGCTGGTCGGTCGCCGCCGCGCACGGCTATGCCGACGGCGAAAAGATTCCGCTCGACACCGCGCTCGCGAATCTGCGCCGCATCGTCGCGAACACGGCACTGCCGGTGACCGTCGATCTCGAAAGCGGGTACGGCGAGACGCCGGCCGAGGTCGGTCGCACCGTGGCGGCGGCGATCGATGCCGGTGCGATCGGCTGCAACCTCGAAGACAGCTTCGCCGGCGACGGCAGTCTGCGTCCGATCGAGGCTGCGGCGGCGCGCCTCGCGCAGGCGCGCGCCGCAGCCGACCGCAGCGGCGTCGCATTCTTCGTGAACGCGCGCTGCGACGTGTTCTTCCAGCATCCTGCCGCTGCGCACGACGCGGCGATGGTCGACGCCGCACTGGAGCGCGCCAGGGCGTATGCGGACGCCGGTGCCGACGGCCTGTTCGTTCCGGGACTCGTCGAGACGGCGCTGATCGCGCGGCTCACGGGCGCATCGGCGCTGCCGATCAACATCATGATCGGGCCGGGGGCGCCTTCGTTCGACGCGCTCGCCGCGGCCGGCGTTGCGCGCATCAGTCATGGCCCCGGCCCTTATCTCGCGGCGATGAACGCGGTGAAGGACGCTGCGAAGGCGATCTACGGCTGAACATCGGAGCGACGGCGGCGAGTCCGCTTCGCCGTCGTCGCCGCGCTCGAATGGCTCGGCCTGCCGCCGGGCCTGCCCACGGACCAGCGCCGTACTGGCCCCCGCACCCGCCGCACTCCGTGGCATGACAGGACTGTCGTGATCAGGAGTGCCGCATGTCCGTCTTCGTCACCCGTCTGCGCGCCGTGCGTGCCCTCGCCGCGCTGCTCTGCGCCGGGCTCGCCGCGACTTCCGCGCGCGCGGCGACCGAAGTCTGCGTCGAGAGCACGGCCGCGCTGTACCAGGCCTTCGCCGATATCGACGGCGGCGACACCGACGACATCACGATCAAGCTGCGCAGCGGCACCTATGCGCTCGGCAGCGATCTACATCTGGACTACCGCGACAATGACGGCGATCCGCAAGGAAACTACGGCCGGCTCACCCTCAGCGGCGGCTACAACGCCGGATGCAGCGCGCAATCCGCCGCGCCCGGCGCGACGACGCTCGTCGGCAGCGGCGGACAGCGCACGGTCGACATAGAGCTCATCAACAACGCGCTCACGATCGACCACATCAGCAGCACCGATGTCGACTGGGCCTTCGGCAACTGGATCTGCTATCAGGCGCAGGACCGGCCGCTGCAGCTCGCGTTCCTGCGGGCGCTCGACACGCGCGTGAGTTTCAACCTGATGAGCTGCTACGACATGAGCCTGCGCAACGTGCTGCTGAGCGCGCGCAGTGACGCGCCCAACGACGCCGTCGTCAGCTATTCGGCCTATTTCGCCACGGAGTCGCCCGCCGCGGAATTCGACGTCACGACGAGCACTTTGCGCGGCGGCGGCCTGCGCCTCCGATTCCTGCCGTTCGACGCCGGCGAGAATCCGCCGAGTGCGACGGTGAAGCTGTTCGGCAACGTGTTCGAGAACGACGGCGCCGAAATCGTCGTCGACGGCGGCAATGTGTATGCGAGCCACAACCGCTACGACAGCCTTAGCCTGAACAACGGGACGCTCGCGACCGACCTCGACAACATCACGGCCGCGCCGCAATTGCAGTCGAACGGCGTGCCGCTGACGACCTCGCCCGTGGTCAACGCGGGAACGCGTTTCGTGCCGGGCGGGCTGCCCGCTCTCGATCTCGCCGGCAATGCGCGGCAGATCGGCACCGATCCCGACATGGGCGCGTTCGAAACCGCGGTCGACAACTCGCTGTATCTCGATGTCACGACGACGGCGGCGACCGGCGCCGGCAGCCTTGCGCAAGCCGTTGCGAGCGCGAACGCGACGAATGGCCGGCAGGTGATCCGCTTCAACCTGTCGGGCAGCTGCCCGCGTACCCTGACCTTGAATCAGACGCTGACCCTGACTGACGACGTCGACATCGTCGGCGAGACCCAGCCGGGTACGCAGCCCAATACGTTTGGTCTCGGCTACAACGGCGAGCCGTGCATCATCCTCAAGGCTGGCAGTGGCGTAGGCAGCGGTCTCGTGTTCGATTCGGCGGAGAGTTCCGACGATCTCAAACTGAGCCAGATCGCGTTTTCGGGCTTCAGCGGATCGGCTGTGTGGCTGCAGTCGGGCAAGGGACATCTGCTGACCGGACTGCAGTTCGGCGGCGCCGTCGGCAGCACGGCGCTGCTCGACGTCAACACGGCGATTCGCATCGACGGCAGTGCCGGCGAAGCGCAGATCGGCGGTCCCGACGCGGTGCAGACCAACTTCATCGGCGGCGCCTCCCTCGGCATCGTGCTGCAGGGCGGCGGCTCGAATCGCGTGCTCGGCAACGCGATCGGCGAGGCCGGTCTGCAGAACGACCCGAATGCGGCCGGCGTGCTGATCTACAGTCCCGGCAATCTCATCGAGGACAACTGGATTTCGCGCAATACCGCGTTGAACCTGCTGCTCAGCGGCAGCGACGCGCACGCCAACGTTCTGCGCGACAACATCGTGACGCTCGGCGGCGGCGCTGGGCTCAATGTGGCCGGCGGTGCGCACCATAACCGCGTCGGTCCCGCGAATTTCTTCGGCAGCAACGACGGCGACGGCATCTATGTGGCGTCGGGTTCGCACAACAACCTTGGCGGCAATCGCTATTCGGGCAACGGCGGACTCGCGATCGATCTCGGCGACAACGGCGTCACGCCGAACGACGCCGACCCGGTGCTCGACAGCAACATCACGCCGAATCGCAACCAGAACTACCCGGTGCTCACGAGCGCGATCGATCCAGCGCAGATCAACTACATCAGCCTCACCGGCGAATTGTCCTCGACGCTCGGGAGCTATCGCATCGACGTCTATAGCAGCCCGCGCTGCAGTGCGAGCGGACACGGCGAAGGTTCGACCCTGCGCGGCAGCTATACCGTGGACCTCGACTGCAGCATCGTGACCACGTCGCAGCAATGCACGAAATCGTTCGTGCTGCTCGTATCCGGCGACGTCGATCCCGGCTACGTCATCACGACGACCGCCACGAGCCCGGGCGCGCACACCTCGGAATTCTCGCGCTGCGAGTCGCTGCTGACGCCGGATGACCGGATCTTCCGCGATCGTTTCGAGTGAGGCGGCTGCACCGGCCTATTCGGTGCCCGGCGCCGCGAGGAAAACCTCGACGATCCGGCCCGACAAGGTGCTCAAGGCATCGGTATCCGGCTGCTGCGTATTGGTCAGGATCGCGATCGTGAGGCCGTGCCGCGGATACAGCGCGAAACGCGACGTGGCGCCGGTCGCCACGCCGTTGTGGCTCACGATCGTCGTCGTGTCGCCGTTCGCGCGCTTTGCCTCATTGAACACGCGCCAGCCCAGCGCGTAATGATCGGGATTGTCCTTGCCGTCGGCGAGTTTCTGCACGGTCCAGAAGCGGTCGCGCGTAGCGGCGTCGAACAGGCTGTTGCCGAGGATCGCGTTGCCGAAACGGACGAGATCGCGCGGCGTCGACAGCAATCCGCCGGACGGCCACTTGTTGCTGTTGTCGATGCCGAATACGGGCTTGTAGTCGTCGTTCTTGACTTCGTAGAACACGACGCGATCGGGAATATCGGCGCGCACGTCGTCGGTGCGGGTCTGCGTGAGCTGCAGCGGATCGAGCACGGCGCGCTGCAGGTAGGCCGGGAAATCCTGCTGCGCGGCACTTTCGATCACGCTGCCGGCGAGGTTGTAGCCGAGGCTGGTGTAGTCGTAGTCGCTGCCGGGCGCGAACCGCAGCGACGAGCCGGCGACGGCGGCATTCGCCGCGCGCAGCGAATCGAAGTGCCGCGTGTTGTAGTACTCCCAGATCGGGAAACACAGGCATAGCCCGTAGTCGCGAAAACCGGCCGTGTGGCTCATGACCTGCCGCGTGCTGGCGGCGCCGGCGGCGGGCGGCAGCCAGGGCAGATAGGCTTGCAGCGGCGCATCGAGATCGACCTTGCCGGCTCGTACCAGTGTCGCCATCGCCGCGCTCGTGAGCGCCTTGCTCGTACTGCCGATGCGGAACTGCGCATCGAGGGTCAGCGGTTTGCGCGCCGCCATGTCGGCGTAGCCGCTCGCATAGCGCCAGATTTCACGGCCGTCCTTGCCGATCGCGACGGAAATACCCGGGAGATCGAGACGCTGCTGCAGTTCGCGCACCAGCGGCGCGGCCTGCGCGGCTGCCGCGGCGAAAGCCGGATCGACGGTTTCGGCGACGGGCGCGTCGGCCAGCGGCGGCAGACTGCGCCAGCCCCAGGCATAGACCAGCAGCGGCTCGAACAGCTTGAACGCGAGGATCGCGGCGACGGCGCCGGCGATACGCAGCAACCAGCGGCGGCGGTTCGCAGCAGGCATGGCGGTTCCTTGGTTGATAAAGCGATAAAGGAATTTGTGGTCGCCGGCGGCGGCGCTACGGCGCCGGCATCTCGTCGCGCCAGAAGAACACGTCGTCCACGCGCCTGCCGAATACGCGCGCCAGACGAAACGCGAGTTCGAGCGAAGGCGCATAGCGGCCGGCTTCGAGCGCGATCACGGTCTGGCGCGTGACGCCGGCGGCGCGGGCAAGTGCGTCCTGCGTCATCTCGTCGTGATCGAAGCGCAGCCGGCGCAGATGATTGCCGATGGGCGGGGCGCTCATCCGAGGTTCCCGAGTGCGAGCGTGTCGCGGCGATAGCCCCAGAGCTGCAGCACATGGTTGACGAGGCTCGACGCCACCAGGGTCAACAGCAGGAGATGGGCGAGAAATACGTGACTCATCGGGGCGAGGCGCTCCGCCGGCGTGAAGCCCAGCAGCACCGCGAGCGCGACGATGAGGACGGCGAGTACATGCCCCGAAATCCGGTTCGCGTCGGCGACGATCGCGCGATCGCGTTCGTCGCGCTGCACTTCGCGCCGATGCAGGATGAACCAGCTCGCGACGGCGCCGCCGATCAGGGTCCAGGTCGTGCGGCCCAGGTGGTGCGCGGCGTCGCTGTGCAGTGCGAGCGCCGGTCCGACGAGGTACAGGGTCGTCGCGATCTGCGCGCCGATCAGGCTCGTGCTGGCCAGGCCGTGCCAGACCTCGCGTTCGGGTTCGCCGGGCTCGTCGCCGCGCGTCTCGGCGCGCCGGTCCCAGTGACGGCGCATCGCGAACGCCGCCGCGAGCATCAGAGCGACGCCGACCCAGCCCTCGGGAAACGGCCATTCGATCCATGGACCGACGAGCAGGATGCCGACCGCGGCGCTGGCGAGCATGACGAGGGCGATACGCATGACGAATGGCCTGTCTGACAAAATGTATGGTTTACATTACATTTCGTCCGGCAAAGCAGTCAATTCTTCACAAATCGCTCCCTTCTGGAGTTGTCATGACGACCCGCTTCAATCGCTTCCTGCTCGCTGCGGCGTTTGCCGACACGATCGCGGCGCTGCTGCATTTCGGCTGCATCGCGTTTGGCGCATCGTGGTATCGCTTCCTCGGTGCCGGCGAAGCGATCGCGCAGCTGGCCGAACGCGGCGATCCGCGCCCGACGCAGATGGCTGCCGGAATCGGCGCCGTGCTGTTGGTCTGGGCCGTCTACGCGCTGTCGGGCGCCGGCGCGATACCGCGCCTGCCGTTCGTGCGTGTCGTGCTCGTGCTGATCGCGGCCGTGCTGCTTGCGCGCGGTACCGTGTTCTTCGCGCTGATGCCGTACTTTCCGGGCAACAGTTTCACCTTTTGGCTCGTGACGTCGGCGATCTGTGTCGCGCTGGGCCTGCTGCATGCGATCGGCCTGCGGCAGCGGTGGCAGGCGCTGCGGCCGCGCACGTGAAATCAGGCGTTCCCGGCTGCAACGACCTTGGCGATCGCGACGAACTCGAGCGGCGCCAGCTGCTCGGCGCGCTCCTTGGGGTCGACGCCGGCGGCGCGGATCTGGTCGCTCGTCGCCACGTCGTGCAGCGCATTCGACAGGGTCTTGCGACGCTGGCCGAACGCGTGGCGCACGACGCGTTCGACGATGGCCGGATCGGCGTCGTGGCGGCGTTCGGCCGGCAGCGGCGTCAGGCGCACGACGGCGGAATCGACCTTGGGCGGCGGATTGAATGCGCCGGGCGGCACCTTGATCAGCGGCTCGACCGAGCAGTACAGCTGCAGCATCACGCTGAGGCGGCCGTAGACCTTGCTGCCCGGCGCCGCGGCCATGCGGTCGACGACTTCCTTCTGCAGCATGAAGTGCATGTCGGTGACCGCCGCAGCGTGATCGAGGCAGTGGAACAGGATGGGGCTCGAGATGTTGTAGGGCAGGTTGCCGACGAGACGCAGGCTGCCGCCCGCGGCGATCTGCGTGAAATCCACGGTGAGCACGTCGGCGTGAATCACATCGAGCTCGCCGAGGTCGCGTGCGGCGGCCTGGATCCGCGGGATCAGGTCGCGGTCGAGCTCGATCACGGTGAGCCCGCCGTGTTCGCGCAGCAACGGCAGCGTGATCGCGCCTTCGCCGGGTCCGATCTCGACGAGGCGGTCGCCGGGCTTGGGCGCGACGGCCTGGACGATCCGCCGGATGATTCCGGGGTCGTGCAGGAAATGTTGTCCAAATTGTTTTTTGTGCACATGTTTCCCGGCGACCGCGAAATCGGAGTCGGCGGCGGATGCGTGGGCAGACGGATAGCGCTTCAAACGGGAGCCTCGGGCGGCGGGGCGAGCGGCGTGGAATTCGCGAGCTCTTCGATGAGCCAGGCGCGGAACTGCTGCACCGACGGCTTTTCGATATGTGATTCGGGACAGACCAGATAGTACGCGTAGTTTGCCGGTACGCGCAGCGAGAACGGCGCGATCAGCTCGCCGTTCGCGAGACGGTCGCCGGCCAGCGAGCTGCGCGCCAGCACCACGCCCTGACCCTTGGCCGCCGCGCGCAGCGCGAGTTCCGTATCGTCGTAGACCGCGCCGCCGCGCGGTTCCGCGGCGTGCACGCCGGCGGCGGCGAACCAGCGCACCCAGTCGTTGAGGCGCATCTGTTGCTTGATGCGGATCAGCGGCAGCTCCAGCAGGTCCGCCGGATGCTTGAGCTTGCGCCGCGTCAGGCGCGGACTCAGTACGGGGAAGAGCTCGTCGTCGAGCAGTTTTTCGCAGCGCAGCCCGGGCCAGGGGCGGTTGCTCCAGCGGATCGCGACGTCGACGCCGTCGTTGCGGAAATCGGCGAGATGGATCGAACTCTGCAGGTTGAACTCGATGTCGGGGTGGCGCGCGAGAAAACCGCCGAGCCGTCCGACCAGCCAGGCCGCGGCGAACGAGGGCAGCACGCTCAAGGTCAGCACGTTGCCTGCGGCGCGCTCGCGCACGCGCGTCACCGTCGTGGCGAGTTCGTCGAGCGCATCGCGCACGCCGAGCGCGAGCTGCTGGCCCGCGTCGGTCAGCCAGGTCTTCTTGCCGCTGCGCGCGAACAGTTTGACGTCGAGCTCTTCTTCGAGCGCCTTGATCTGCAGGCTCACCGCGCCGTGGGTCAGGTGCAGTTCCTCGGCCGCGCGGGACCAGTTCAAATGCCGCGCCGCGCATTCGAAGATGCGCAGCGTGCGCAGGGCGGGGAGCTGTTGCCAGGCGCGCATCTGTGAGTTTCCTTGACGGTAGAGGACAGAAAGTATCGATTTTTTCGCAATGCTTCCAGGCATAGCATGGCATTCCTCTGGCGCTGCGTTGGCTCTGCTGACAGTAGCGTCGCCGTGGAGGATGTCGCGATGAGTGCGGGAATGCTGCTGCGGATGCTGGCCCTGGCGATGATCTGGGGCGGCTCGTTCTTGTTCATGCGGATCGCCGTGCCCGAGTTCGGCACGGGATTCACGGCGTCGGGGCGCATTGCGCTGTCGGCGCTGGTGCTGCTCGCGTTCCTGCACTGGCAGGGGCTGAACCTCGAATGGCGCCGCCACTGGCGCGCCTATGCCTGGATCGGCGCGCTCAGCGCCGGCGTACCGTTCCTGATGTTCGCGTTCATGGCGCACCACCTGCCGGCGGGCTATTCGGCCGTGCTCAATGCGACCGTGCCGCTGTTTGCCGTGCTGCTCGGCTGGTATCTGCAGCGCAAGCGGCCGTCGGTGTCCAAGCTCGCCGGCGTCGTGGTCGGTGTCGCCGGCGTGGTCACGATCGCGCGCTTCGGCACTGTCACCCTGACCGCAATGACCTTGCTCGCATTCGCCGCCGGCCTGCTGGCCGCCGCGCTCGACGCGCTCGGTGCGGCCGAGCTGCGCCGCCTGTTCGCCGGCACCGATCCCGTCGTCACGGCGACCGGCAGCCAGATCGGTGCGGCGCT
>CAMLSI010000054.1 GCA_946482585.1 uncultured Lysobacteraceae bacterium | reverse complement strand
TCCGGCTTCGGCTTCGGCGGCTGCTTGGCTTTCTTCGGCGCCGGCGCCTGTGCCGTGCCGGCCCGCAATGACCTTGGGCCGGCCGGTCGAGCCCGACGTGAACGCGATGTGCGACAGCGAGTCGGCATCGACCGCGGGCAGCGGCAGCGCCGCCCCGGGCCAGCCCGCGAGATCGCGCTCGTGGTCCTCGAGCACGCCGCGCCAGCGCAGGCCGGCGAGTGCGGCGTCGAGTTCCGGCGCGCACACGCGCGCATCGCCTATCGCCATCCAGGCGGCCGGTCTGGCGGCTTCCACGCAGGCGAGCAGGCGCGCATCGGGATAGGCCGCGTCGAGCAGCATGAACGCCGCGCCGCTCTTGATCACGCCGAGCAGCGCGACGACGAGTTCGAGGCGACGCGTCGCGTGCAGCGCGACGATGTCGCCGGGACCCACGCCTTGCGCACGCAGCAGCGCGCCGAGGCGATTGCTCGCGCGATCGAGTTCGCCGTAGGTGAGCCGGCGCCGCGCGTCGCAGACTGCGTCACGCTGCGGATAGGCGATCGCGCAATGACGGAAGCGCTCCGCGATCGAGCCGCGCCAGCGACGATCGAGCGGTTGCATCGGATCGGGCAGCGCGCGCGCGGCCATGGCCGTGCGCAGCGTGTAGGCGGCGACCGGCCGGTCCGGGTCGGCCGCGATCTGCGCGAGCAGTCCGTGCAACTGATCGAGCAGATCCTGGGCGCGTATCGCGTCGAACAGCCGTGCGTCGTAGTGCAGTTGCAGCTCGACACGCCCGTCGCGCTCGTAGGCGTACAGCGTGAGATCGAATTTCGCCGGCTGCGGCGGCGGCGGCAGCGTTTCGATCTCGATGCCGGGCAGCGCGAGCGCCGCCGCCGCGTCCTCGCCGGGCATGTTGAAGAAGACCTGGAACAGCGGATGGCGGCTCAGGTCGCGTTCGATGCGCAGCGCGTCGACGATGCGCTCGAACGGCACGTCCTGATGGGCGTAGGCGTCGAGCGCGGTCTGGCGCACGCAGGCGAGCCACTGCGTAAAGCTCGCATCGCGCGGCAACTGCGTGCGCAGCGCGAGCGTACCGAGGAACAGGCCGAACACCTGCTCGAGCCCGGCGCGACCGCGTTCGGACATCGGCGTGCCGACGCAGATGTCGGACTGTCCGCTGAGCCGCGACAACTGCAGCTTGAAGGCGGCGAGCAGGGTCATGAACAAGGTCGCCCCCTGCCGCTGCGCCACGGCGCGCAGCGCGACGACGCGGTTCGCGTCGAGCGAGACGGCAACGATCTGCGCCGCGGCCGGTACCGCGTGCGCGCGGCGCGGGCGGTCGAGCGGCAGGTCCAGCGTCGCAGGCGTATCGGCGAGCCGGCGCATCCACCAGTCGAGTTGCGCGCGTGCCGCCATGTCGCCGTCGCGACTGCGCTGCCACGCGGCGTAGTCGCCGTACTGCAGCCGCAGCGGCGGCAGCGACGGTACGGCGCCGCGGCCGCACGCCCGGTAGGCCTCGGCGAGTTCGCGTGCGAACAGCGCGACCGACGCGCCGTCGGCGACGATGTGATGCACGACGATCGCGAGCACGTGACTGCCGTCGTCGACGCGCAGCAGACGCGCGCGCAGCGGCGCGTCGGCGCACAGATCGAACGGTAGCGCGAGGAACGCGGCGAGCGTCGCATCCAGCGCCGCGGCCGCGATCCCGTCGACCTGCAGGGGTTCCGGCACGCGGTCGAACCATTGCGCCGGCTCGCCGTCGTTTTCCACGAAGCGCGCACGCAGGCATTCGTGGCGCCGCACGAGCTGATCGAACGCGGTCGCCAGCGCGGCGACATCGAGCGCGCCGCGCAACCGCACCACGAGCGGCATGTGGTACGCGGTAGTGGCCGGTTCGAGTTGCGCGAGAAACCAGAGACGCTGTTGCGCGAACGACAGCGGCAGTGCCGCATTCCGCGCGACCGTCGGTATCGCCTGCGCCGGCGACGCCGCGCCGAGCCGCGGACGCAAGCGCTGCGCGAGCGCAGCCACGTTCGGCGCTTCGAACACGGCCGCGAGCGGCAGTTCGATGCCGTACTGCGCCTGCAGCCGCGCGAGGAGCTTCATCGCGGACAGCGAATGCCCGCCGAGCGCGAAGAAATCGTCATGCACGCCGACGACCGCACGACCGAGCACGTCGCCATAGAGCGCGGCGATCGCCGTTTCCAGCGCGTCGCGCGGTGCGACGCGCGGACGTTCGTCGGACCAGACCGGCGCAGGCAGCGCGCGGCGATCGACCTTGCCGCCGGCGGTCAGCGGCAGCTCGGCGAGCAGCAGCCACGCCGCCGGCAGCTGGAATGCGGGCAGGTTCTGCCGCAACGCATCGCGCAGCGTATCGGCTGTCGTCGCAGGCGATCCCGGCACGACGTAGGCGACGAGCGCCGCATCGCCGGCCGGTGTTTCGCGCAGTTCGACGACCGCCGCGCGCACGTCATCGAGCCGGCAGAGCGCGCTCTCGATCTCGCCGAGCTCGATGCGGAATCCGCGCAGTTTCACCTGGCGGTCGACGCGACCGAGGAATTCGTAGTCGCCGTTCGCGAGGCAGCGCACGCGGTCGCCCGTGCGATACATCCGTTCGCCCGGCTGCGCGGCGAACGGGTCCGGCAGAAAGCGTTCGGCGGTGAGGCCGGGCCGATCGACATAGCCGCGACCGAGGCTGGGGCCGGCCAGATACAGCTCGCCCGCAACCCCGTTGCCGACCGGACGCAACTGCGCGTCGAGCACGTAGGCCCGCGTGTTCACGATGGGCCGGCCGATCGTAATCGGCGCCGGCGCCGGCGCGACTGTGCCGGCAAGCGTGACGACCGCCGCTTCGCTGGGACCGTAGGCGTTCTGCAGCACGAAGCCTGCGTCGGCCGGCGCGCGCCGCTTGAGACGTTCGCCGCCGGTCAGCAGCTGGCGCAGGTTCGTCGGCGGTGCGCCATCGGCCGTGAGCAGCGCTTCGGCCAGCGGTGTCGGCACGTAGGCGACGCTGATGCGCGCAGTCTCCAGCCACGCGGCGAGCCGCTGCGGTTGCTCGCGCGACGCCTCGTCGGGAATACAGAGGCAGGCGCCCACGGTGAGGCTGCCCCAGATATCCATCATGCTGCCGTCGAAACCGAGCTGGGCGAGCTGGCTCGAGCGGTCCGTCGCCGCGATGCCGGTCATGCGCCGGTACCACAGCAGCATGTTGCGCAGCGCGCCGTGACTGACCATGGCCCCTTTGGGATTGCCGGTCGAGCCCGAGGTATAGACGACGTAGGCGAGCTGTTCCGGATGAAGACGGCATGGCGTCATCGCCGGTGCAGGCGGGCCTTCCGGCAACGCATCGACGCGCAGCAGCGGCAGCTCCAGCGATTGGCACAGCGCGAGCGTCGGTGCCGCGCCGAGCACGCAGCGCAGGTCCGCGTCGGCGCCGATATAGCGCAGCCGCGCCGGCGGATAGTGCGTATCGAGCGCGACATAGGCCGCGCCGGCTTTCCAGACCGCGAGCGCGGCGACGACGAAGTCGGCCGATCGCGGCAGGCAGATGCCGACGCGGTTTTCCGCGGTCACGCCGCGGCGACGCAGTTCGGCGGCGAGCCGTTCCGCGCGCGCGTCGAGCGTGGCGTAGTCCAGATGCGCATCGGGCGCTTCGACGGCGGCGGCGCACGGCCGCTGCTGTGCCTGCCGGCGCACGGCTGCGGGTGCGAGTTCGAGTGCATCGGCACGCTCGGTTGCGCCGCGGAACAGCGCAAGGCGTCGTGCGCGTTCTTCCGTGTCGCCGAAGCCGAGATCCGCGACCGCCGCATCGGGCGCCTCGGCTATCCCAGCGAGAATCGCCGCGTAATCGGCGAGCCAGGCGCGTATCGTCGCGGCGTCGAACAGATCGGTCGCATACTCCAGTTCGCCGACGAGACCCGCATCGGTCTGCTCGAGACTCAGCGACAGGTCGAACTTCGCATGGCGCCGCGGCGCGACGACGAGGCTCGCCTCCACGCCGGCGAGCGCCGGCAAATCCCCCGGCGCGTTCTGCAGCGCGAACAGGATCTGGAACAGCGGCGCATGGGCGGCGCTGCGCGGAGGATTGAGTGCGTCGACGATCTGGTCGAACGGCAATTCCTGCTGCGCGAACGCGGCGAGTGCGCCGTCGCGGACGCCGCGCAGCAGCTCGCGAAACGGCGCATCGTCGTCGACGCGACTGCGCAGCGGCACGATGTTCACGAAGTAGCCGATCAGGGATTCGAGTGCCGCGTGCGGACGGTTCGCGACCGGCGTGCCGACGACGAGGTCGTCCTGTCCGGAAAGCCGCGCGAGCAGCACCTTGAACGCGGCCAGCAGCAGCATGAACAGGCTCGCGCTCTCGCCGCGCGCGAGTTCGGACAGGCGAAGCGCGAGGCCGGGGCCGAACGCGACCGTTTCGGCCGCGCCGCCGTGGCTTTGCCGCGCGGGCCGCACCCGGTCGCACGGCAAGGTCATCACGGCCGGCGCGCCGTCCAGCGCCTGCCGCCAGTAGCCGACGCGCGCGGCGTGCTCCGCGCCGCCGCTGCGGGCGTGCTGCCATGCCGCATAGTCGGCGTATTGCATCGGCAGGGGCGCGGCGGCGGCGCCATGTGCGCGTCGCGCCGCGTAACCCTGGCCGAGTTCGTTCATCAGAACGCCCAGCGACCAGCCGTCGGAAACGAGATGGTGCATGTTGAGCAGCAGCACGTGCTCATCGGCGGCGAGTCGCAGCAGGCGGCCTTCGAACAGCGGTCCGTTCGCGAGATCGAACACGCGCCGGCTCTGCGCCGCGAGATGGAGCGGCAGCGATGCCGCGTCGGCGTCCTCGACCGGCAGCGCGAACGCGCCGGCATCGACGATGCGCTGACACGGTTCGCCGTCGACGGCGATGAAGCCGGTACGCAGGATTTCGTGCCGTTCGACGATCGCGGCGAGACTGTCGCGCAGCGCGGCGACATCGAGCGCGCCGCGCAGCCGCAGCGCGACCGGCAGGTTGTAGGCCGCCGATGCGCCGGCGAGCTGCTGCTGCAGCCAGAGCTGGCGCTGCGCCGGCGCGCACGCCATCGCCGGCGTGCGTTCGACACGCGGAAATGATGGTTCCGCCGTATCCCCGGCGGCGAGCAGCGCGATCAACGCGTCGCGATGCGCGCGCAATTCGGCGAGCAGCGCCTCATCGAGCACGCCGCGTCCGGCGTTGACGCGCAGACGGCCGTCCTGCACGAACAGGCGCACATCGCTGTCGTGCAGCCGGCGCAGCAGTTCGACCGTGCTCACAGCTCGATCTCCTCGCGCTCGTCGCCTTCGACGGCGCTCCGTTGCGCGTCGACGGCGTCGCGCCGCGCACACTCGACGACGTCGATGCAAGTCGCCAGCGCGGCGACGGTCGGCGTTTCGAACACCTGGCGCACCGGCAATGCGACACCGCAGCGCTCGCGCACGCGCGCAAGCAGGCGCATGGCCAGCAGCGAATGCCCGCCGAGCAGAAAGAAATCGCTGCCGACGCCGACGCGTTCCTGCGCCAGCAGCTCGGCCCAGAGCGCCGCGAGCCAGGTTTCGGTCGGCGTGCGCGGCGCGTCGTACGTCAGGTCATCGGCGGCGACGACCGGCGCCGGCAGCTGGCGCCGGTGGATCTTGCCGTTGTGCAGCGGCAACGCATCCAGCACGACGATGTGTGCGGGCACCGCATGCGCCGGCAGGCGCGCAGCGAGCTGCGCGCGCAGCGCGCCGACGTCGGGCGCGGCCTCGGACTCCGTGACGAGATAGCCGACGAGCTGGTCGCCCGTGGTGCCGATCGCGCGTACCGCGGCTGCCGCGTCGCGCACGCCGGGCAGGCGGCACAGGGCCGATTCGACCTCGGCGAGCTCGAGCCGATGTCCCCGCAGCTTGATCTGCGCATCGATGCGCCCGAGGAATTCGAGCGCACCATCGGCGCGGAAGCGTGCGCGATCTCCGCTGCGATACATGCGCGCGCCCGGCACCGCCGCGAACGGGTCGGGCAGGAAGACTGCGGCCGTGAGCGCGGGCTGGCCGAGGTAGCCGCGCGCGAGACCTTCGCCGCCGATATAGAGCTCGCCGGGCAGGCCGGCCGGCAGCGGCTGCAGCGACGCGTCGAGCACGTACATGCGGCGATTCGCGAACGGCCGGCCGATCGGCACGGTCGGTCCGCCTTCGTCGGCGGCGCAATCGTGCCCACTGGCGGTGATCGTGGTTTCGGTGGGGCCGTAACCGTTGAGCAGCGCTACCCGCGCATACGGCGTGCGGCGCCACGCGCGCAGCGCATCCGACGCCATCGCTTCGCCGCCGACGAGCACGAGACGCAGCCTCGGGTTCGCCGGCAAGCCGGCGCATTCGCTCCACTCGCGCGCGAGCAGATGCCAGAGCGCCGATGGCAGGTCGGCGACACTGATGTCGAGTTCGACGAGCTTCTCTGCGAAACGCCGCGGTTCCCAGAGTTCCGGCTCGCGGGCGACGACGCAGGCGCCGGCGATCAGCGGCGGAAACAGCTGGTCGAGCGAAATGTCGAAACCCAGCGCCGCGAAATGCAGCACGCGATCGTCCGACCGCAGGCCATAGGCCCGCTCGACGCCGCGACAGTGCTGGATCAGCGCACGATGATCGACGGCGACCCCCTTGGGCTGCCCGCTCGATCCCGATGTGTAGATCAGATAGGCGAGCTGGCTGCCGTGCCAGTCGGCGTGCGGCATCGGCGAGGACGTCGCTTCGCCGTCGTCGCGGTCGGCCTGCAACGTGCGCTCGCCGTTGCGGAATCCGCGGCAGCGATCGGCCGTTGCCGCATCGGTGAGCAACAGCGCGCCGTCGGCGTCGGCCAGCAGGTGTTCGATGCGCGGCGCCGGCAGTTCCGGGTCGATCGGCAGATAGACGCCGCCCGCTTTCCAGATCGCCAGGATGGCCACGGGCAGCAGACACGAGCGCTGCAGGCAGACGCCGACGATGGACTCGCGGGTGATGCCGCGACGGCGCAGGCGCTGCGCGAGCCCGTCGGAACGACTATCGAGTTCGGCATAGCTGAGGCTCTCATCGCCGCTGCGATAGGCGATCGCGTCGGGACGCGAACGCGCCTGACGCAGGATCGCGGCCGGCACACTGTCGTCCGGCAGCACGAGCGTCGGTCCTTTCCACTGCGCCTGCCAGCGCGCGCACGCGTCGGCATCGCCCAGCGGAAAGCGCGCGAGTGGCAGATCGGGCGACCGCAGCGCGGCCTGCAGCAGATGGGAGTAGCTGTGCAGCCACGCACGGATCGTGTCGCGCGCGAACAGGTCGGTGTTGAATTCGAGTTCGCCGCGCAGGCCCTCGGAGTCGTGCGTGAAATCCAGCGTGATGTCGAACTGCGCGCTGCCGGCATCGGTACGCAGGCGCTCGCTGCGCAGCCCCGCCAGCGTGAGCGGCGTCGTCGGTGCGTTCTGCAGCGAGAACAACACCTGGAACAGCGGCGTGTAGGCGAGACTGCGCGGCGGCCGCAGCGCGTCGACGACGTGATCGAACGGCACGTCCTGGTGCGCATACGACGCGAGTGTCGTTTCGCGCACGCGGGCGAGCAGCGCGCGGAACGGAAGATCCGGCTCGACCTGGCTGCGCAGCACGAGCGTGTTGACGAAGAAACCGATCAGCGGTTCGAACTCGGCGCGCGGACGATTGGCGACGAGCGTGCCGACCGCGATGTCCTGCTCCCCCGACAGTCGTGCGAGCAGCAGCTTGAACGCGGCGAGCAGCAGCATGAACAGGGTCGCGCCTTCGCGCCGTGCGCAGGCCTGGAGCGCGTCGGCCAGCGCGGGCGGCAAATCGATGTACTCGCGCGCGCCGCGTTGCGCGAATTCGCGCGGACGCGGCCGGTCGGTCGGCAGCTCGAGCAGCGGCGGCAGCCCGGACAGCTGTCGTCTCCAGTAGCCGAGCTGGCGTTCGAGCTCGCCGGCGGCCAGCCATTCGCGCTGCCACGCGGCGAAATCCGCGTACTGCAGCGGCAGCGGCGTCCATTCGGGTTGCCGTCGTGCGCGCAGTGCCGCGTAGGCATGGTTCAGTTCGCCGAACAGCACGCCGAGCGACCAGCCGTCGGAAACGATGTGATGCAGGCTGAGCAGCAGCATGTGTTCGTCGGCCGCGAACTGCACGAGTTCCGCACGCAGCAACGGCGCGCGCGCGAGATCGAACGGCATCCGCGCGTGCGCGGCAGCGAGCGCGGACGCGTCTTCGCTGCGGGCGTGCCGCAGCGGTATGTCGAGTGCCGCGGTCGCCTCGACGATCTGCCGCGGAACGCCGTCCTGGGCGGCGAAGCGCGTGCGCAGCGAAGCATGACGTGCGACGACGGCGGCGAAGGCGCCGCGCAGCGCGGCGACATCGAGCTCGCCCCGGAAATAGAGCGCACCCGCGATGTGGAATGCGGCATTCGTCGCGTCGAGCTGCAGCAGGAACCACAGCCGCTGCTGCGCATGCGACAACGGCTGCGGTCCGGTCGCAGCGAGCGCGCGCAGCGCAGGCTGCGCGGCGGCATCGGTCGCCTCAACGGCCAGCTGCGCCGCGAATTGCCGCACGGTCGGCGCGTCGAAGACGGTCTTCAGCGGGATCTCTCGCCCGAGATCCCGCCGCAGCCGCGCCACGAGCCGTGTCGCGAGCAGCGAATGTCCGCCGAGTTCGAAGAAGTCATCGTCGCGACCGACGCGCTCGAGTCCGAACAGTTCGGACCAGAGCGCGGCCACCGTGTGCTCGAGCGCGCCCTGCGGCGGTTCGTAGTCGCGCTGCAGGCCCTGGAAATCCGGCGCAGGCAGCGCCTGCAGATCGCGCTTGCCATTCGGCCCGAGCGGCAGGCGCGCGAGCGGCACGAAGGCACGCGGCAGCATGAACGCGGGCAGCAGTCGCTGCAGATGTTCCCGCAGGGCCGCGGTCGGCATGTCGTCAGCCGCGACGACGTAGGCGACGAGACAGCGTTCGCCGTCGGCGGCTTCGTGCACGGCGACGGCGGATTCGCGCACGGCCGGGTGTGCGCACAGCGCCGCTTCGATCTCGCCGAGTTCGACGCGGAAACCGCGCAGCTTGATTTGTGTGTCGTTGCGGCCGACGAAATCGAGCTCGCCATCGCGGCGCCAGCACGCGAGATCGCCGGTGCGGTACATGCGTTCGCCGGACGCGTCGGCGAACGGATCGGGCAGGAAGCGCCCCGCGGTCTGGCCCGGCTGCGCCCAATAGCCGCGCGTGACGCCGTCGCCGGCGATGTACAGCTCGCCGATGACGCCGAGCGGCACCGGCTGCAGCCGCGCGTCGAGCACGTAGGCGCGGTTGCCGCGAATCGGCCGGCCTATCGGCGGACGGCGCAACCCTTGCGTCGCGCGGTGCGCGTCGAAGACCGACAGCGTCGCGCAGATGCTGGTTTCGGTCGGACCGTAGATGTTGATGAAGCGGCGGCCGCGTCCCCAGCGCTCGACCAGCGACAGCGGACACGCTTCGGTGCCGGTCGACAGCGTATGCAACGCCGGCAAGGACCGCTCGTCGAGACTGCCGAGCATCGACACCGGAAGGCCGATGTAGTGAATGTGCTCGTCGCGCAGCACATGACCGAGGTCGCGCGCATCGGCGGCGGCGCGATCGTCGATACACAAAGTCGCGCCGGAACACAGCGCCAGAAACAGGTGCGCGCTGCCGGCGTCGAAACTCAGCGACACCGTGTGCAGCACGCGCTGGCCGGGCTCGAGCGCGATCGCGGCCTGATACGCGCGCACGACGTTAGCGAGGCCGCGATGCGCGGCCATCACACCTTTGGGCTGTCCGGTCGAGCCGGACGTATAGATCACATAGGCGAGGCTTTCCTCGCAGAGAGACGCCGACGGCAACGCCGGACCGTCATCCGCCGGCACCGACGCAGCGTCGAGACAGAGCACGCGTGCTCCGCCCGCCGCGGCGATGTCCCGGCGGCACTGTTCGGTGACGACGAGCGCGACGCGGCTGTCGGCCTGCAGGTAGGCCAGCCGTTCGGCCGGATAGGCCGGATCGAGCGGCAGATAAGCCGCACCGGCGCGCAATATGCCGAGCACGCCGACGACCATGGACGCACTGCGGCCGACGCAGAGACCGACGATGCTTTCGCGGCCCGCGCCCGCCCGGCGCAGACGCGCGGCGAGCCGCGTCGCGGCCGCGTCGATCTCGGCATAGGTCAGTTCGCCGTCCGCATCGCGCACGGCCGGCGCCTGCGGCGTCGTGCGCGCCCAGTGCGCGACGGCCTCGTGCACGAAGCGATGGCCGTCCAGGAATACCGGAACCTGCGTGGCGTGCGCGCGGCCGTAGCGCCGCAGCAGGCGTTGCTCGGCCGGATCGGTCAGCGGCAGCGCGCCAACCGGCGTCGACGGCTGCGTCACTGTCTGTCGAAGCAGCGCCAGCCAGCGCGAGGTCATGCGCCGCGCGCTGCGCGCATCGAGCCGGTCGATTTCCGCACGCGCCGTCGGATCGGGCCGATAGCTGAAATCGACGATCACGTCGGTGTCGTCGCGGTGATCGACCACGGCGAGCGACAGCGGCGTCTTCTGATGACCGCTTTCGAGCCGCAGCGCCCGGGCCGGCTGGGCACCGAACGGGAAACTCGTGCCGAAATCCTCGAACGAGAACGTCAGGTCGAAGATCTGCCGGCGTCCTTCGCGCGCCGGCTGCAGGCGGCGGTTGATCTCGGCGATCGGATAGCGCTGGTGGCGATAGCAACGGCGCAGGTCGGCAGCGATGCGGGCAGCCAGCGCGGGCAAGGCCTCGCCGGGATCGACCCGGACGACGAGCGGCAGCACGGCGGCGAACAGCCCGAGCGCGCGCCGATGGCGCGACGAACCGCGGTTGTGGACGGCGACGCCGATGACGACCGTGTCGAGCCGACGCGTGCGGGCGAAATACGCGCTCAGCATGGCGAGCAGCAGGTGCTGCGCCGACGCGCCGCGCTCGGCTGCGAGCGCGCTCAATCGGTCGAACAGCGCGCGCGGAATCGACCAGCGCGCCTGACGGCTGTCGGTGCTCTGGCTCGCGCCCGGCATCGGCACGCGATCGAGCAAGGGCGGCGGCAGTCGCGGCAACTGCCGTTCCCAGAATGCCGCGTCGCGAACGAACCGCGTCGATGCGCGATAGTCCTCGTCGTCGTCGAGGAATTCCTGCAGCGGCAGGCCCGCCGCGTCCGGCGGCGCCACGCCGCTGCTCAGCGCGTCGTAGGCCAGCTTCACCGCATACGCCATGAGCCTGACCGACGTGCCGTCGGAAACCAGATGATGATGACGATGCAGCCAGTAGCAGCGTGTTGCGCTCGCCCGTATGAACACGGTTTCCCAGAGCAGGCCGCCGTCCAGGTCGAACGGCCGCGCGAACTCCTGCTGCAGGCGGTCACGCGCACGCCCATCGCCGTCGGGATCGCCGGAGAAGTCGATGCAGCGCAGCGGTATCGCCACATGCGGGAGAACGCGCTGCCGCGGCAGGCTGCCGTCGGCCGGCAGCGTCATCACGACACGCAGCACGTCGTGCGCGTTGGCCACGTGATTGATGGCGCGTTCGAGCCGCGCCGGGTCGATATCGCCGCCGAGCCGGAACGCGCCGCCGAGGTTGTAGAGCGGTACGCCGGGATGCAGCGACTGGTCCATCCAGACCGCCTGCTGCAGCGACGTAAGCGCAAACGTGTCGCTCCGGCTGCCACGGCCGGAAGCCGGCGATGCGGAAAAAGACATGGGCGGGCGTCCTTGCTCGGAAGAGATGTATGGCTAGGAGGCGCTCTCGCGCAGAAATTCGCGCAAGGACTGCGGGCGCATGTCGGTCCAGACCTGGTCGATGAATGCCAGGCATTCCGCCTTGCTGCCGCGCTGCGCGGCGGCCGACCAGCCTGCCGGCAGCGGCAGCGCTTCCGGCCAGATCGAATATTGCTGTTCGGCATTCGTGACGACCACGAATACGGTGTCTTCGTTATCCAGCATGGCTAGTACCCAGGAGGTTTCTGCACAAGGCTTGACAATTCCGCGTTCGCGATCGGACACAGGACCATACGGCCGCGCACTGCGGCGCATGCGTTCTCTCGACGGCTCGAGGAACATCGCGATTCAGGCCATTTCCGGTCCGCAGATCCGCGGCGATCAGGTTTCAGGTCAGGCTTCGTACGCGACGGCAAAAAAGAGATTGTTAATAATTGAGCGCGATTTGTAATACGCAAACGCGTCAGTTAGCAATAACCCCCAGTCGGCGGAAAAGTTCACTCGCGCAAGCGCCGAGATGAACGTCGCGGATCGCAGTGGCGGCGCAATCGCGCAAAGAACACGTTAAGACCGCGATTTTCCACCGGCGCGACAGATACCTGGCCGAAGCGTCACATGACTCGGTTTCCAAAATGCCGTGAGCGGCAAATATGCGCGAACGAAATCGCACGGGCTGATATTCAGTCCGGGTCGAGCAATTTTTTCGCACGCAGCAGCGCGCCGCCGCATCGACCTGCGGCGGCGGCGCGAATCGCCGACACGCGACAACCGTGACGCGACGGCTCAGTAACCTGCGGCCTGGCCGTCCTTGCGCCCCTCGGAAGCACCGATCCAGACGCGGTTCTTTTCGTCCCAGGCGATGGCCTGGTAGCCGCCGTAGGGTCCGTCGGCATAGGTGACCTTGTGGCCCTTCTGCATCAGGCCGCGCACGGTTTCCCAGCTGTAACCGGTTTCCAGATTGATCTCGCCGCCGTCGCTCATGGCCGTGGCCTGGCCGGTGGGCTCGGTCGAACCGTCGTGCTGGATGCGCGGCGCGTCGCCGGCTTCCTGCAGGTTCATGCCGAAATCGACGAGGTTCATGACGATCTGCACGTGGCCCTGGGGCTGCATCGCGCCGCCCATGACGCCGAAACTGAGCCAGGGTTTGCCGCCCTTCGTGACGAACGCCGGAATGATGGTGTGGAACGGACGCTTGCCCGGCGCGTAAGAGTTCGGATGGCCTTCCTTCAGCACGAACATCTCGCCGCGATCCTGCAGGATGAAGCCGAGTCCCGTCGGCGCCATGCCCGAGCCCATGCCGCGGTAATTCGACTGGATCAGCGACACCATGTTGCCGTCCTTGTCCGCGGTCGTCAGATAGATGGTGTCGCCATCGTCGAGCGGCGGGTGGCCGGCGTCGACCGACTTCGCCGCGGTGTCGGCGATGAGCTTGCGCCGCTCGGCCGCATAGCCCTTGGACAGCAATCCCTTCAGCGGCGCCTCGGCGAAAGCCGGATCGGCGAAGTACCGCGCGCGGTCGGCGAACGCCAGCTTCTTGGCCTCCGCGAACAGATGCACGTGTTCGACGCTGCCGAATGCGATGTTCCGGAAATCGTAGCCTTCCAGGATGTTGAGCATCGCGAGCGCGGCGACGCCCTGGCCGTTCGGCGGCAGCTCCCAGACATCGTAGCCGCGGTAGTTCGTCGACAGCGGCTCGACCCATTCGCCGCGATGCGCGGCGAGATCCTCGGCGCTCAGGAAGCCTTCGTTGGCCTTCATGTAGTCGCCGATCACGGTCGCGATGCGGCCCTTGTAGAACGCATCGCGACCACCCTTGGCGATCGCGTCGAGCGTGTCGGCGAGGTTCGGATTGGTCCAGCGCTCGCCCTTCTGCGGCGCGGCGCCGTCGCGCGTGAACTGTTGCGCGAAGCCCGGATACTTCGACAGCCGCGGTACCGAGCGCTGCCAGTAGTAGGCGATGAGTTCGCTGACCGGAAAGCCGTCGCGCGCGTAGCGCACGGTCGGCGCGAGCAGCGTCTTCATCGGCAGACGGCCGAACTTCTCGTGCAGCGCGAACCAGGCGTCGACGCAGCCCGGCACCGACACCGGCAGCGGCCCGGTCGGTGGAATGTCTCTGTAACCGTGCTCGGCGAACCAGGCCAGGGTCAGCGATTTCGGCGAGCGGCCCGAACCGTTGTAGCCGTGGAGCTTCTGCGTCTTGGCATCCCAGACGATCGCGAACAGATCGCCGCCGATGCCGTTGCCGGTCGGCTCCATGAGCCCGAGCGCTGCATTGGCGGCAATCGCTGCATCGAGGGCGCTGCCGCCCTGCTTGAGCACGTCGAGCCCGATCTGCGTCGCCAGCGGCTGCGATGTCGCGACCATGCCGTGCGGCGCGATGACTTCGGAGCGCGTCGCGAAGGCCTTGCCGGTGACGCGGTCGGCGGCACCGACGGCCAGGGGAAGGAGAAGAACGACAGCGACGGCCAGACGTGAAAGGCGTGACATGCGGCGGCTCCCGATGAGGAAGCGCCGAGCATATGACGCCGGCGGCGCGCCGTCCCGGGTCGAACGGCGCACCTTCGACTTCAGTCGACCGGAGTCGGCGTCGGCAGCTGCGGCATCTCGCCGCCGATCGGCGGCCACGGGACCGTGCCGATGCCGTCGTCGATGCGGAACCGTTCGACGTGGATCACGCCGGTCGAAAAGAGTTCGCCCGGCGCGGGCGCGGCGATCTCGTCGGCCGCGAGCACGACTTCATCGGTGCCGGGCACGGCGATCAGCGCGACGTTGCCGACTGGCTGCGTGAACGGATAGCCGCCGACCTTGCGGCGCCAGAGCTGATTGCCGCGGGGATCCATCGCGACGATCTGCACCGGACCCGATTCGTCGGATTGCGGCAACTTGAACGCGACGACGCTGTTGCCGGCCGCATCGCCGCTCCAGGCAAAGCGCGTCGGCGGGAAATCGGGCAAGTACGGAAAATCGCTGCCCGACAACATCGGAAAATCGATCCAGCTCGCGCCGCCCTCGTTGAACTGCCAGGCGCCGATCGCATGACCGACGAGGTCGACGGCGGGAACCAGGGCACCGCCGCTGTAGCGCGCCAGCGGCTGCGGCACGTAGTCGGGCGGCAAGGGCAGCGCTTCGCCGTCGCGATCCGCGTCGATGCGGCGCAGCACGCGCTCGCCGCTCGTCGCATCGTGTTGCTCCAGGACGAAGCCGCCGTCACCGATCGGTTGCGCCGAAACCACCGGCGCAGCGCTGTCGGCGTACGGCCATCCGTAGCGCGCCGCGAGCGGGCTGCCGGTAGCGGCATTGAAGGTTTCCACGGCGATCGCACCCGGAGCGGAGGTGTGCAGGCAACGGCTGACCGTGGTCAGCGTATTCGCCGAATGATCGACCTCGAGCGCGAGCAGCACCGCAGGGAGATAGGGCCCGGCCGCGCAGCCGCGCACGTCGCGCGACCAGAACTGCGGTCCGGTGCCGTAGTGCTGGATGATGGGTCGCGGCGCACCGCCGGAGGGCAGGCGTGCGAGGTGGACGCCGCCGCCGCCGGCGCTGATCACATGGCTGAGCGTGATGCCGCCGTGGAAGCTCAGCGAGCGGTAGCGCGTGGTCTCGCCGGCGCGGTACACGAACACGCGGGGCACGCGCGCACCGACCGGTCCGGATTCGACCCAGTTCACGCGATCGCCGTCGCGCGCGCTGACGCCGCGCGGCGTGAACGTGCCGTCGTTGAAGATCGGCAGCGCCGAGGTGAGCCAGGTCAGGCGCACGCCGTTGGCATCGAGCGCATGCACGTCGATCGAGGCCGGGCCGCTCGCACGCAGGTTGCTGCTCTGCACGAACAGCAGGCCCGCGTCGTCCGTGGCGAGCGAACGCTCGGGCGCGAGCGAGAGAAACTGCTCGGGTGCGGCGGACCGGATGACCTGGGTCCAGCCCTGTGCATGCGCAAGCGGTGCGGCCAGACAGGCCAGCAACGCGGCTATCCGTTTTCCTTTCATGATTTTCCCTGCGAGATGGTGGTGGCGTCACGGCCGTAGTCTGGCCGCGACCCGTGGCAACGAACGGCCGCGACGATGACGTCTTGCGGACACGCATCGTGCGCAGAACGGCAACACGCCGCGCCGGAACGTGGACGCAGGCACGATGCTCAGCGTCGCAGCACTATCGCCGGACGCCGTCTCAGGGCTTGAATCCGGCGCCGCGCGGGACGCGCCGGTCACGCAGCGGGGCTATTGCACTTCTTCGACCGCCGTGCGCTTGGCGCGCCGGATCAGCCAGGCCACGCCGCGCAGGTCGGCGATGCCGACGAGCGCGCGATTGAGATTGGTGTACTTCGACACGCCGGCGCCTCGCGCGCGGTGGTTCACGGGCACGCTGACCGTCTTCCAGCCCGAGCGCTGCATCAGCGCCGGCAGATAGCGGTGCATGT
>CAMLSI010000053.1 GCA_946482585.1 uncultured Lysobacteraceae bacterium | reverse complement strand
TCGACACCGCCGATCAGCAGACCTATCGGCGGCATGATCATCTGGTCGACGAGCGACGTGACGATCTTGCCGAACGCCGCGCCGATGACGACACCGACCGCGAGGTCGATCACGTTGCCGCGCATCGCGAATGCCTTGAATTCGCCGAAGAAGCTCATGGTCCGTCTCCTGGTGGTTGCGCCCGATAGCGGCGGCCCCCTGCCGCACGCCGCACGTTGTACACGAAAAAGCGCCGCGGTTTGCGTGGCGGGGTGCCGGCCGGGGCGCCGTGAGCCGCAACGTCGAGGCGTTCGAGTCGCGAGGAGCCCGCAAGCGCGTTGCGACGCGTTCCCTGCCCGGGCCGATACAGCGTGGACGGGACGGTTCGCGCGCGGCTCGCTGCAACGTCGTCGCGCGCCTACACGATGCGTCCGCGCAGCGAGGCCACGCCGCCGAGTGTCGCTTCGAACGTGTCGCCGCGCGCAAGAGCGGCGACGCCGGCCGGCGTGCCGGTGAAGATCAGGTCGCCCGCGGCGAGTTCGAACAGCTTCGACAGCTCGTGAATGATTTCGGCGACGTTGAAGATCATGTCGCTGACGTCGGTGTTCTGGCGAGGCTCGCCGTTGACGAGCAGCGACAGCGTCGCGTGCTGCGGGTGCGCGCCGCTGCCGATCGCGCGCAGCGACGAGACTGGCGCCGATGCGTCGAAACCCTTGGCCACGTCCCAGGGCAGGCTCTTGGCCTTGGCCGCGGCCTGCAGATCGCGCCGCGTGAGGTCGAGGCCGACGCCGTAGCCGAACACGTGATCCAGCGCCGTCGCGACGGGGATGTCGCGGCCGCCGCTCTTGAGCGCGACGACCATCTCGACTTCGTGATGGAGATCGGCGGTGGCGCTCGGATAGGGCACGTCGCGGCCGTCGGTGACGACCGCGTCGGCAGGCTTCAGGAAGAACGTCGGCTGCGTGCGATTGACCTCGGCGCCCATCTCCTTGGCGTGGTCGGCGTAGTTGCGCCCGACGCAGTAGATGCGGTGCACGGGAAAGCGCTGTTCGCTGTCGAGCACGGGGACGCTGGCGACCGGCGGGGCAGGAAACACGAAGCTCATGGGCAACCTCGGCAGGGCAGTAGGGATCGCGAAAACGGTACGCCGCCGGCCGGAACGGACCGACGCTGCGGAGAGCGGCCCGGCGGCGTTGCGGCGCGCGCGTTCGCGCGGCAGCGCAGTCCGGCGACGGGCAAGCGCCGTCCATCGAACGGCGAGCATAGCAACGCACCAGCGTGCCCGCGCTATAGTCGCCGCATGAGCGCTTTTGCCACGGACGCTGCCGAAGCCCGCACTCTCGAGCGCTGTACCGCGCTCGATGCGCGGCTCGTGGCGGCGATACGCGGCATCCGCCTGCTGCAGGTCGTGAGCTGGCCGGCATCGGCGCAGCAGCGTTTCATCGACAACTGGCAGCGCGGCGTCCACAGCCTGCCCGACGTGCGCTACACGCTGCCCGACCTCGCGGCCGAACGCGAAGAACTGATCGCGATCGGGCGCGAGGCCGACGCCGGGCATCCGGTCGGCGACTACCTGCGCCGCAGCGCCGAATCCTGGCGCATCGCGACGGAGTTGCTCCAGGCCGTTGGCACGTCCGCCGTCACCGAGCATTCCACCCGTCTGTACGGCCGCCCGGGCGATCGCCTGCCGGGTTCGGAGCTGACCAATCTCGATGCGGCGCGGCATTTCATCGGCCTCGCCGGCGAGCTCGACCAGGAAATCCTCGCGAGCGACGCCGACTACTGCATTCCCGCGGAAACCCTGCAGGCCGAGCTGCAGACACAGCTCGACGCGTTCTTCCATTCGCACAAGATCGAGGTCGAGATCGATCCCGATCTCATCGCGAAGGCCGCGGCCGGCCCGACGCGCATCCGCCTGCGTTCGGCCACGTGTTTCTCGGAGTACGACCGGCACCAGCTCGTCGAGCACGAAGCGTTCGTGCATTCGCTGACCGGCCTCAACGGGCGCGAGCAGCCGCATCTGAAGTCGCTGGGGCGTTCGTCGCCGCGCGTGACGGCGACCCAGGAAGGCCTCGCCGTGTTCGCCGAGCTCATGTCCGGATCCATCGACATCGAGCGCATGAAGCGCATTTCGCTGCGCATCGTCGCGATCGACATGGCGCTGTCCGGCGCCGATTTCGTCGACGTGTTCCGTTATTTCCTCGATGCCGGGCAGACCGAGTCCGACAGCTTCGCCTCGACGCAGCGCGTGTTCCGCGGCGTGCCGGTGCACGGCGGCGCCGCGTTCACCAAGGACAACGTCTACCTGCACGGCCTGCTGACCGTGCATACGTTCTTCCGCTGGACCTTGAAGCACCGGCGCCTGAACCTGTCGCGCGCGCTGTTCGCCGGCAAGATGGCGCTGCATGACGTGATCGCGCTGGAGCCTTACTTCGAGTCCGGCTATATCGCGCAGCCTCTGTACCTGCCGCCCTGGGTGCAACGCGCGAACGGCCTCGCCGGCATGCTCGCGTTTTCGCTGTTCGCCAACCACATCCGCATCGCCTCGGTCGAGGCCGACGACCTCGTGCTCGGTGTCTGAAGCGTTGTCCCGCAGGACATCCGCGCGAAATCCCGACCGCTCAACTGCAAAGAAATGTGACTGCCGCGCCGTTCGGAACGGCGCGCGCTAGTCTTGCCGGCGTTCGCATCCGTCGCTTCGCCGACGCATGCCCGATCACCAGGGGGAGCAGGCGCAGTCCGAGAGCTGCGCATGGGCCCGGACACGGCGACCAGGATGGTTGCCGTGTCACTCTCGCTTCAGGCGGCCGCCTTGCGCCGCTGGCCCGGACCCGGCTTCCGCACACTCCGCAGATCCGCGATGCGCCCGCAGCGCCGGCATCTGGCCGCGTCTTCGATTCGACGGGCTCGGTACCGCGCATGCTCGCGATAGCGTGTGCTCGCGCAAGCGAGCGCACGATCTGACACTCCTGCTCGTGCGGTCGCCGATGGCGACCACGCGCTACCCCGGTCGCGGCTTCGCGGCGTCGCTCTGCGATGGGCGGGTCGGCGGGTCTTTGGCCTGTGCGGATTCGCGCACGAGACTCTCGACGAGGGCGTCGAGCTCGGCGAGCGCCGGTCTGGTTCCCCGTTTCGCGATGAGCGCAGCGACCGCCTGTTCGTAGCGCCGCGCCGCATCGGCGTCGCCCTCGAGCTGGTCCAGCGTGAAGCCGAGGTGCTCGGGTGCGTCGTCGGCTGCCGCGCCGTCGATGATCAGCGGTACGGTCAGCAGCACGAAATCGCGGCCGTCGTCGCTGAGTCCCTGGAACACGTAACTGACGATGCCGGAGGTCGCGAAGCCGACATCGGGCACGAACTGCGTGACGACGCGGATGCCGCGTCCGCCGCGAAAGCGCAGCGCGCGGCGCTGCACGGTGAACTGGGGGCTCATGTCGAGGAACGGCACCATCGGCCAGTCCGCGACGGCGTCCGGCGCGCCGTCGAGCCAGCGCGTCAGCGCATCGAATTGCTTGCCCATCCAGCCTTCGGGTTCGCGCCCGTCGTCGAGGATGCGCCGATACTCCGCCACGGGCAGCACGCGCAGCGACGCACCGGACCTGCCGGCCGGGTCGTAGCAGGCGTCGAGATCGAAACGCAGATGCGCTGGCATGTTGTCGTAGTCCGGCTTGAGTATCTGCATCGGATCGCGCGCGAGATCGGCGCGGGCCTGCGCATCGTAGAGCGGACGCGCGGCAACGTGCTCGGCGCGAGCGGCGCAGCCCGGTGGCGGCTGCAGCGACCAGCCGTCGCGCGCGAGCTTCGCTGCCGGGAGCTGGCCCGCGCACAGTGCCGTCGCGGCGGCGGCGAGACGGACGAATCGATTCACGCGGACCTGCCCTCGTGCGCAAAGTGCGCAGTATAGGCGGGACGCTTACTCGAAGCCGTCGGCGAACACGCGGTCGCCGCGGCTGCGCGCGAGCAGTTCCAGGTATACCTCGAGATTCGTATACCCCGGCGTGCCGAGCAGCGGCAGCGACAGCTGCAGGCCGTTGTTGTCCGCCGTGCCCGTGACGAGGCCATGGGCGGCATGCTGCTGCTCGAACGCATCGGGCAGGCCATCGGCGTCGAGGTCCGCCGGTGCAGGCGGCGGCGTGCCCGGCGCGAAGTCGAGCGTGAGCGCATCGTTCGCCGCCGGTTGCTCGTGCGGCAGCGGCGGAATCGCGCCGGCCGTTGCCGAGGCGGCGTAGCGCCGATCCATCGCGTCGTGCGGCTGCGCGCCGGCATCGAGCGGCAGATGGCGCTGCAGGCGATCACCGCTGCGATAGCGCACGGCCGGAAACGCATGACGTTCACTGCGCCGTTGCGCGGTGCCGGTGGCCGTGTTGCCGCCGGGACCCGGCGGAAAATCGTTGCAGCAGTAGAACAGTGCATAGTCGGCCAGCGGCGCGAAGCGGTCGATGCGGTTGTCGTGCACGTACAGCGTGTTCTGGCTCGGCGGATCGCCGGCGCCGGTGCCGAGCAGCGCGAACGCGGCGAGCCCGTAGCTGAAGCCCGTGCGCGTCACGGCGCGATTGCCGACGAGATTGAGCTGCACGCGGAACGGACCGTTGGCGATGTCGGCGTCGACCCAGGGGCCGTAGTCGATGAAATAGCCCGGATCGAGATAGAGGTTGTTGCTGACCTCCAGCCGCAGCGGCACGTTCTGGCAGGCGGTAATGTCGCGCGGCGGCACGTCGTCCTGCGCGCTCGATTCGCAGGTGATCTCGGGCAGCCGGCCCTTGAGGCGATACCAGAGGTTGCGCAGCAGGCTGATGCCGTCGAGCGGGAAGGCCGTGTTCGAATAGTTCAGCAGCGCGCCGCCGTAGATCGCGTGGTCGCCGACGGTTTCGGCGATGACCGAATCCTGCAGCGTGATCTGCGAGGCCCAGCTCAGTTGCACGGCCTCGTCGCTCGCGTTGGCGAGCGACACGTGGTCGAGCATCGCGCGCCGGATGCCGTCGAGGCGCAAGGCGTCGTCGGCGCCCGGGCAGTTGTCGGGCGGGCTCAGCTGGCAGGCCGGACGCGAGCGCAGATGACGTACGACAAGGTTGTCGCAATTGACGCCGCCGTAGTGCGTGCCACAGACGAATCCGCGCACCGTGATGCCGCCGGGGGAGCTCTGGCCCGCGATCGTCACGTCGCCGGCGCGTACCGTCGCGATCGCATCGATGACGCCGCTGACCTTGAACAGCACCGTGCGCGGCCCGCTCTGGCGCAGCGCCCAGTTCAGCGAGCCGCCGTTGCCGCCGCCTTCGACGCCGGCCGGATCGGCGGCGAGCGTGGTCACGTAGAGCACGCGTCCGCCGCGTCCGCCGCTCGCGACCGCGCCGAAGCCTTCGGCGCCCGGAAAGCTCGGCGGTGATTGCGCGGCGGCCGGCGGCAGTGCGATCAGGGCCGACAACGCGACGGCGAAACAGCGATGAGCGCGCATGACGTTCCCCCGAACGATCCGTCTGTGACCGTACAAGCGCGGTACCGCAGCGTCGCAGGACACCTGCTCAGCGTACGCCCCCGAACCAGCGCAGCGCCGCCGTGAATGCAGTGGGGAAGATGCTGTTGTGCGTCTCGTCGTCGAGCACGCGCATGCGCAGCCGCGCTTCCGGCAGGCCCTGGACTTTCAGCGCAGCGGCGTAGCGTTGCAGGTCGGCGGCCATGACCGGATTCTCGAGTCCGCCTGCGGACAGGAACACCAGCGGCGCGGTCGCCGCATCGAAGCGCCGTTGCGCGAGCAGCCGGAACGCGACGCCGTCGTCGTACCACAGCGACGGGCTCACGATGACGTAGCGCGCGAACGCCTGCGGCCGCGTCGCGAGCAGGTAGGCGCCGAACAGGCCGCCATAGGAATGACCGACATAGCTCGCCTGCGCGAGATCGAGCGGATAGCGCGCGGCGAGCTGCGGCAACAGCTCATCGAGCAGCACGTCGCGGAATTGCGCCGCATTGCCCGATTCGGCCTGGAAGGCTTCGCCGTAGCCGCCCGACAGCGTATGCGTCGGCGTGTAGTCGCGGCTGCGCGTTTCGCGATAGCGCGCGATGTCGGTATCGGCGCCCGGATAGCTGATGCCGACGACCGCGGACGGCGCGATCTCGCCGCGGTCGAGGTAATGGCGCACGATGGCCTGCAGCAGCGGAAATGCGTAATCGCCGTCGAGCGCGACGATGACCGGCACGCGTTCGCCGGCGTGCCGCGGCGGCAGCCAGACGTGCGCGAGGCGCTCGCGGCCGTCGCTGCCGCGATGGCGCAGGGTCGTGGCGGCCGCGAGCGTGTAGGGGACGGCGTCGGTCACGGTTTCGCTGTCGCCGGCGATGACGGCGAGCGCGGCGCGCAATCGCGCGGACTCCGCGTCGTCCCACTCGGCGCGCTGCGGTTCCGCGGGCGCCGTGCGGTAGAGCCACGACAGGCCGCGCGGTCCGGCGTAGTCGTCGCGCAGCGCGTAGAGCGGGTCGGCCAGCGCCTGTTCCAGCGTCACAAAGCGCGCGCCTTCGTCGCGCAGCGCGCCGATCAGTGCAGGCCATTGTGCGGCGACGAGCCCGTTCGCATGCAGCAGCAGGATCTGCGCCGGATCGCGCGCATGGCGCTGCTGCGCGGTGCGGCGTGCATGGCGCAGGCTGCGCAGCACGTGATCGACGAACAGAGCACCGACACGCTCGCGTTGTGCCGGCGTGGCCAGCGTGCGATAGCCCTCGGCGAGCAGCCAGTCGGCCGTGTCGACGCTGACGGGTGCATGCCGCAGCGCGAGCGCCTGCAGATGCTGCTGCGCACCGTCGCGTTTCGCCGTGTCGTCGCCCTGATGGAGTTGCGGAAACCGGTAGAAGCGCGGCGCCGGTCCGCTCTCGCTCAGGGTCCGCTGGCACGCCGCCGTGTCGGTGCGCCACGCGGCTAGCGTCAGCGCATTGAAGTCGCGGTGCGCGGCGGAGTGGTTCGCGATCTCGACGCCGGCATTGCGCCAGGCCTGGAGGCTGGCCGGCAGCGCGCGCACGCGGTCGCAGATCGCGAAGCCGGTCAGCGGCACGGGCGTGCGATCCAGCGCCGCGAGCCAGGCCGGCAAGCGCGTCTGCGCTTCCGCGTCGGGGCCGCTCCAGGGCAGATCGTCGAGCGTGATCGCGAGATCGAACGCGCGTGCCGGCGCGGCTGCCGCGAGCGCGACCGACAGCAGCGCGGCGAAGGACAGGGTCGGGATTCGCATGAGGCGGCTTCTGCGGACGGAAACCCGATGGTAGTGGCTGGCGACCGGAGGCGAGGTGTCGTCCGGCCGCGTCGCGGCGCGGGCTTTCCATTTCCGTCCCGGCAGCGCGCAACGCGGGCTTTCCATTTCTGTCCCGGCAGCGCGCAGCGCGTCACGAAATGTCCCCCGCGGCCGGCGTAGGGTCTGCGACTTCCTTTCCGCCGCGGGAGCTCGTGCGTGATCGCAGAACGTTCCCGTGGCCGCAGTACCCCGACTTCCCCTCGCCGCGCCGACCCGTGCCGTCGACGCGGCTGCGCTGCTGCGTTCGCGCGCGCGCATCGCCATCGCGACGACACCCGGCTGCAACACGCAGCCGCTATATCTCGGGATTTCGCGCCGGAAGGCGCTTTGGGGAGGTCAGCATGCGTAACAGCAGGCGTTTCGGGGCGGGGGCCCTGGTCGCTGCGTTCGGCGTATTGTCGGGCGTAGCACTGAGCGACACGGCGCGAGCCGTCAGTCCGGATCACCATGAATTCGAAGCGACGCTCGAGGCGCCGTACCGCGGCGAACGCGGCGATGCGCGCGAGTTCGTCCTGCATTTCGCGTTTCCGGACGCAACCGGTCCGGCCACGGTGGCCTGGCGCCTCGAGGTCGAGGACGACGCCGGCAACCGCGTGCAGTCCTGGTATGGCGAAGCGCCGTTCTACGGCAAGCCCGTCGACGTGCGGGTGGCCTGGGACGGTCGCGACGCCGCGCGCCGCGCGCTCGCGAGCGCGCATTACCGCGTGCGGCTGACCGCCGCGACGGGCGAACCGCTGCTGACGCGCACGCAGACCGGCGACCTCGTCGCACGCGTCGAACAGGCGCTGGTCCAGGCCGGTCATGCGATCGAGCAGACCTGGGACATCGAGGTCGGCACGCCGCCGAAGCCGGTGATGCCGGCGTTCGACGGACTCGCCGTCGGCGCCGCGGGCGAAGCGCAGCGCAAGAGCGCGCCGGCCACGGGCTCACTGCCGTACACGGTCTATTACGGCAATCTGCACAGCCAGACCAATGATTCCGACGGCGGCGGCGCGATCGGCTCGTGCACTTCGTCGCAGGCGGCGCAAAGCGGCGCGTTCGGACCCGCGGCTGCGTTTCCGTATGCGCGAGACCGCGGCCTCGATTTCCTGATGACGTCGGAGCACAACCACTACTTCGACGGCTCGTCGTCGACGAATACGTCGGCCAGCCCGACGACCGCGCGCAACCGCTACGCCGCGGGCCGCACCGCGGCGAGCAGCTTCAACGGCAGCAATCCCGGCTTTCTCGCGCTGTACGGCATGGAGTGGGGCGTCATCTCCGGCGGCGGGCACCTCAACATCGTCAACGGCAACCTGCTCGCGAACTGGGAGACCAGCGGGTCGGGGCAACTGATCGGCGACGTGAATACGCCAAAGAGCAACTATGGTTCGTTGTATACGACCATGCGCGGCCGCGGCTGGATCGGTCAGTTCAATCATCCGGACGCGTCGGACCAGTTTCCGGTCGGCGGCACCGTCATGGGCTACAGCGCCGACGGAGACGAGGTCATGGTCGCGGCGGAAATCCTCAACACCTCGGCCTTCTCGGCCAACACGACCGAAACCGAGACCGGCCGCAGCACCTACGAGAGCGCGTTCAACAAGCTGCTCGAGCGCGGCTTCCACATCGCGCCGACGAGCAATCAGGACAACCACTGCGCGAACTGGGGCGCGTCGTACACGAATCGCACGGGCGTGCTGCTGCCGACCGGCACGGCGCTGACCGAGGCGAACTTCGTCAACGCGCTGAAGGCGCGCCGCGTGTTCGCGACCATGGACAAGAACTCGCAGCTGATCCTGACCGCGAACGGCCGCGTCATGGGCGAGCGCTTCACGAACAGCGGCGCGCTGAACCTCGTCGCGAATTTCGCCAACAGCGCCGGCCGCACCGCGTCGCAGGTGCGCATCTACGAAGGCGTGCCCGGCCGCAACGGCACGGTGACGCAGCTCGCGACGACCGCGAGCGTGACGATCACGCCGAGCACGGGCGCGCACTTCTACTATGCCAAGGTCACGCAGGACGACGGCAAGATCCTCTGGTCCGCGCCGATCTGGGTCACGCAGGGCAGCGGCGGCGGCGACACGACGCCGCCGACGGTATCGGCTTCGGTCAGCGGCACCAGCGGCACGATCAGCCTCAACGCGGCCGCCTCGGACAACGTCGGCGTGAGCCGCGTCGATTTCCTCGTCGACGGCGCGCTCAAAGGCAGCGACAGCAGCTCGCCGTATGCGCTGAGTTTCGATTCGACGACGCTGTCGAACGGCAGCCACAGCCTCGTCGCACGTGCATTCGACGCGGCCGGCAACAGCAAGGATTCGGCGGCCGTCGGCTTCTCCGTGAGCAACGGCGGCGGCACGACGCCGGTCGAGCGCATCGTCAACGGCGGCTTCGAATCCGGCAGCAGCGCGTGGACGGCGACCTCGGGCGTCGTCACGAACGATGCCGGCGCGACCGCGCACGGCGGCAGCTGGAAAGCCTGGCTCAACGGCTACGGCAGCGCGCATACCGACACCGTGTATCAGTCCGTCGCGATTCCGGCGACGGCGACGCAGGCGACCCTGACGTTCTGGCTCGATGTCGTCACCGACGAGACCACGACGACGCAGGCCTGGGACACGCTCACGGTGGAACTGCGCAACAGCAGCAACGCCGTGATCGCGACGCTCGCGACGTATTCGAATCTCAATGCGCCGGGCGGCTACACCCAGAAGACGTTCAACCTCGCGGCCTACAAGGGCAGCACGGTCCGCGTGTATTTCAAGGGTGTGGAAGGTGCGCAGGTCGCGACGTCGTTCATCGTCGACGACGTGAGTCTGCTGACGCAGTGATCGTGGAGGCGAGTCCGGACCTGCGCCGGACTCGCCGACTCGAAAAACCGACGGAACGACGGTTTTTCGGGATGATCGCGAACGGCTATGGCGACCAGCGATCGGCCTCGGCGCGCTGTGCCGCGCTGAGGTCGGCGCCGACGCGGTTGAGCAGCGCGCGCGCCATCGCGGCCTGATCCGAACCGGGATTGCCGCGCAGGAACAGGCTGAGCCAGCGATACGCCTGCAGCGGATCGTTCGGGATCGCGGCCGGCAGCAGCCGCAGGTCGCCGCCGCCGTCGAGCTCGCGCGGACGATCGACCGCATACGACACGCCGAGCGCGAGCGCGGCCTCGGCGTCGCCGCGCAGCGCGCGTTCGTAGACCATGGCCGGTGCCCGACGCGCCCAGTCGATCGCCTGTTCGGTGTCGCGGCTGTAGCCCGGCGCGAACGGCGGGTCGTTGATGAAGCGCCAGAAATCCTTGTCGTTGCCGAGGCGCGCGGCGATTTCGCCGAGCGCGTAGCGCACCTGCGGCGGTTCCGGCACGTAGCCGCGGCATTCGTCGAGCAGGCGCTGCTGCGCGCCGGCCAGTGCGGTGCGGCGTTGCGCCTCGTCTTCGATCGCGGCGGCCGACGACACGTCGGCGTCGAGCGAGGGCAATCGCGAGCGGCCGCGCATCGCCGCGCGCATGAAGCCCGGCGTCGGCAGTGTGGTGCTCGCGTCCGGCGGCGTCAGCGGCATCATCGCGAAGCAGCGCGCGTCGCGCTGCAGCCATTCGCTGGCCGCGGCGGCGTCGCCCTGTTCGGCGCGGCGGCGCAGTTCGTCGAGTTCGGTCGACCAGCCGGGCTTCGTCGGCGGCAGCGCCGGCGTTGCGAGCGCTGCCGCGCGCGCGAGCAGCGGATGCTCCGCGCCGGACGACGGGGTGCGCACGCTGCGCGGCGCTCGCACCGCCGCATCGGTGCGCGGCATCGCTGCCGCGTCGGCGCCTGCGGCGGATGACGGCGGCGCAGGCGGCGCGGCCGCCTGATGGCGCGTGATGCCGTAACCACAGGCGAGGCCGAGCGCGGAGGCGATCAGCGCAGGCAGGCGGCGCATCACCGGCCTCCGGCGCGGCGGATGTTGCCGCAGAGCGAATTGTCGGGCGCCGGTCCCGTGGACGGCGTCTGGAAGCGGATGCGCGAGCGCGCTTCGCCCGCCCAGGCGTCGGCGCGCGCGATCTGCTCGGTACTGAGTCGCGCGGCGCGCTCGCGCATGATCGCGGACCAGCGCGCCGACTGATCGGCGGACAGCGTCTGCTGCGCGACGACGGCGTAGGCATAGGCCCAGTACGGATCGTCGCCGAGGCGTCCGCTCCACGGGCGCGCCTCGCGCGGCTGCCACGCGGAATACATGTTCGACAGCACCGCGGCCGCTTCGGGCAATCCGCCTTCGAAGGCCTGTCGCACGAGCGCCGGCGACTCGCCGTTCCAGCGTTCGGCCCAGTCGACCCATTGCGGCGACAGCACGTCGCGGTTCCATTCGTTCGGCGCGATCGCATAGCAGAGCTTGGCTTCGAGATCGCCCGACAGCGCGGCCTGGCGTATCCAGTCCGCGCTTTTCGACAGGGTTTCCGGCGTCACGCCTTCGCAGCGTTTCTCTGCGGCGATCGCATTCTCGACGAAGCGCTCCGCTGCGTTGAGGCGGCGATCGGCGAAGTTCTCGTCGCCGTCAGGGCCGGCGTCGGCCGTCCTGGGGCCGCCGCGGCCGCGTCGCGCGCCGTCGAGCAGCCGCTCGGCCATGTCGAGCTGGCGTTCGCGCGTCGCGCATTCGTAGAGATCGTCGGCGAGCCGGCGCGCCGCGCGCGCATCGCCGTCTTTCGCGCGTTGCGCGAGTTCGTCGTAGTAGCTCGTGAGCGGCAGATCGCGCGCCGGCAGCGGTGCGGCGGGTGCCTTCGCGTCCGGCGGCGGCGCGGTCGCGAGTGTCGCACCGCGTTCGGGCCGGGCTTCGACGCTGCCGCGCGCGGCGGGCGCACCGGCGTGACCGTCCGTCGCGGCGGCCGGCGTCGCGGCGGTCCAGCGCGCGATCGCATGGCCGGCGGCGAGGCCGCCGGCGAAACAGGCCGCGAGCAGCAGTGCCGCGCTGCGTCCATTCGCTGTCGCCATGATCGTTTCCTTGCCTGCGAGTCGGTCGATGATGCCAAGGCGCGAACGTGCTGACGAGACGCGCGACCTCGTGCGTTCGGCGCAGTGTGCGCTTCAGGGGGGGCGACGCCGGACGGCCGCAGCCGGCGTTGGGCGTCGGCGCGCTTTCCCGGCGAACGCTCCGGCAATCGACACCGCATCGATCGCAGTCAATCCGTCCGCGGCGGCGTGATCGCGGTCTGCAGCTCGCGCTCGAGCGCCGCGCGCTGCGACGGATCGAGACGTGTCGCGAGTCGCGGGAGTGCCGCACGCGCGAACCCGGCGTGCATTCCGTCCGGCGCGAGCTGCAGGTAACGCGAAAGCCATCGATAAGACTGCACGGCGTCGTTGTCGAGCGCACCGTTGAGCAGCGCATAGGCCTCGAGTCCGGGCGGCGCGTCGCCGGCGTTCATCGCGTATGCGACACCGAGCGCAAGCGCGGCATCGGCGTCGCCGCGTCCGGCGCGTTCGCGCAGCATTGCCGGTACGCGCTGCGACCAGTCGCGTATGCGCGCGAGCTGTTCGGCATCGCCGCCCTGATTCATCATCAGATCTTCGGAAAACGGCGGCTCGGTGACGAAGCGGCGCAGCCCATCGGGCGGACCGTGCTGCGCGGCGATCTGGGCGATTGCATAGCGTTCGGCGTCGCTGCTCGCGCGATAACCGTCGCAGGACGCATGCAGGCGTGCGCCGATCGCGTGCGCGAGCGCCTGGCGCCGTGCCGCATCGATGGTGTTGTCGCGGAGCTGCGCGTGCTCGTCGGCGGTCATCTGCGTGAACGGCGGGCGGTCGGGCGGCGGCGATTCTTCGTCGAAATATTCGGCGAAGTCGATGGGTCCGGCACGCATCACGTGGCTGCAGGTGCGGTCGAGATCGAGCCACTGAAGCGCGGCAGAACCGTCACCGGCCAACGCGTGCTGCTGCAGCGCCGTCTGCTCCGCATTGCCGCCCGGCGGCGGCGTTGCCGCGGGCGGCGTCGACAATGCGCGTGCCGGCGTTGATGCGTTGACGCGCGCTTCGGACGCCTGGTCCGCCTCGATGCGCGGTGCGGCTGGCGGCTCCTGACGCTCGGATGGCGATCCCGGCCAGACATAGCCGACGGCGATGCCGGCCGCGACGGCCATGAGGACCACGGTTGCCCGATTCAACATCGTGTTCAAAGTCGTGTCGCCATGTAGGTCAGCAGCGCACAGTCGGTGTTGGGCCGCGGTCCGGCGCCGGGGTCCGGCAGCGGCGGCAAGGTCATGCGGCTGCGCCGCTCGTCTGCCCAGCCGCGCGCCCGCGCACGCAGTTCGGTCGACAGCGGCAGCGCGAGCATCTCCGACTGCTTGCTCCAGAACTCGCGGCGCTTGCCGGGAAGGGTGTCGGCGGCAACGAGTGCGTAGGCGTATGCCCAGTAGGGATCGGCGCCCAGGCGACCGTACCAGCGCCCACCCATGGGCGCTGGCGCGCGATACATCTGCGACAACACGGCGGCCGCTTCCGGCATGCCGGTATCGAATGCGCGGCGCACGAGTTGCGGCGACTGTGCATAGGCCTGTTCAGCATGTCGCAGCCACGCCGGCGACAGCACATCCGCGTTCCAGTCGTTCGGGAACAGCGCGTAGCAAAGCATCGCCGCGGGATCGCCGTTGCGCGCGGCCTGTTCTATCCACTCGCTCGCGCTGCCTTCGAGCGTATCGACACCGGCACAGCGTTCCTTGTGCTCGCGATGCTGCCGCAGCAACTCGTCCGTCTTCTGCAGCAGGTATTCGTTGTGTTCGGCGTTCGTCCCGCGCGTGTTGGCCTCGTCGAAATCGAGCAAGGCCTTCGCGTCGAACATCGCGCTGTCGACCTGTTCGCAGCGCAACAGATCGTCCGCGATACGTCGTGCCGCCGCCGCCTCGCCGGCGCGTGCGCGCGCCGCGAGTTCGTCGAAGACCTCGGCGACGGGAGCGTCGGCCGGCGGCAGCGGTTCCGCGGGTCTGGGTTGCGACGGTTGCGCTCGCGGCGCATTGCGGCTGCCCGTGCGTGCGGTTGCGACAGGGGCATCGCCGGTTGCGGCAGTGCTCGCCGCACGGCTTTCGGTCTGCGCCGCGGACGGCGTCGCCGGTACACGTGCGAGTGTCAGACCGATCGCGACACCAGCAGCGAAACCGCCGGCGATGAATACCGCGAAACCCCGATTCGATAGCATCGTTCTCCCACCCTGTCCCGCTCCCGGGCAAACTCTAGCCCCGACCGGAAACACTGCCAATGCAGCATCGGTCATGGCTTGTGTTGGCGACGATCGCCCCCATCGCAGCCGTTTCGAACTGGCCCTGGAGTGGCGCATGGACGTGTTGCGTATTGCCGCTTTTTCCGATGGTGAGCAAGGCGGCAATCCCGCCGGCGTCTGGCTCGGGGAAGCCCTGCCCGACGCGGACACGATGCAGCGCATCGCTGCGGAGGTCGGGTTCTCCGAGACCGCATTCGCCGCGCCGCTCGCGAACGGCTGGCGCGTGCGTTACTTCTCGCCGCAGACCGAAGTGCCGTTCTGCGGCCACGCGACGATCGCGCTCGGCGCCGCGCTCGCACTGCGTCACGGCGACGGCGACTACGCGCTGACCTTGAATCAGGCGCAGATCAGCGTGCGCGGCCGTCGCGACGGCGCGACGGTCGCGGCGACCTTGCGTTCCCCGCCGACGCGCAGCGCTGCCATCGGCGAAGCCCTGCTCGCGCGTGCGCTCGACCTGTTCGGCCTTGCGCGCGCGGACCTCGATCCGCGCCTGCCGCCGGCGCAGATCCATGGCGGCGCCGATCATCTGCTGCTCGTGCTGCGCTCGCGCGAGAAGCTCGCGGCGATGCGCTACGACCTCGAACAGGGACGCGCGCTCCTGCGCGAGGCCGGCTGGATCACGATCGCGCTGGTCTGGGTCGAAACGCCCGAGCGCTTCCATGCGCGCAACGCGTTCGCGTCGGGCGGTGTCTACGAAGATCCGGCGACCGGCGCCGCGGCCGCGGCGCTGGCCGGCTATCTGCGTGACACGGACTGGCCGCACGGCGGCGCGATCGAGATCGTGCAGGGCGAGGACATGGGCATGCGTTCGCTGCTCCACGTGGCGATCGCAGGTCCGGGCGGCACGCCGGTCGAGGTGTCGGGCACGGCACGGCTGATGGCCTGAAGCCCGCGCCGGCGTTTCATCCGGTACAGTTCCACAACGCGCAACATCGCCGTTGCGGCACAGGGGCCAGGGCATGATCAATGCGGTCGTCGATCTTTCGCACCACAACGCGAGCGTGGATTTCGCCGCGCTCGCCGCAGCCGGTGTCGCCGGCGTGATCCACAAGGCGACGCAGGGAGCGGGCTACGTGGACCCGACCTATGCCGCGCGACAGGCACAGGCGCGCGCAGCCGGCCTGCGCTGGGGTGCATATCACTTCGGCGACGGCAGCGATCCTCAGGCCCAGGCCGCGCACTTTCTCGCGGCGGCGAATGCGGCGGCCGGCGACCTGCTCGTGCTCGACGTCGAGCAGGACACGCAGGGCGTGTCGATGACGCTCGCACAGGCCGAAGCGTTCGTGCAGGCCGTGTTCCAGCGCACGGGGCGCTGGCCCGGCGTCTACGGCGGCAGCTATCTCAAGCAACTGCTCGGCAGCTCGACGACGTCGGTGCTCGGCCAGTGCTGGCTCTGGATCTCCGAATACGCCAACCAGCCCGCGATCGCGCCGCTATGGCCGCAGTGGACGCTGTGGCAGTACACCGACGGCAACGTCGGTCCGAATCCGCACACGGTTGCCGGCGTCGGCAACTGCGACCGCGACATGTTCAACGGCGATCTCGCGACCTTGCAGCACTGGTGGCCGGCCGGCTAGTCCTTCGTTTCGTCCGGGCCGGCGTCATTCGTGCTGCGGACAGCGGGCCGGCGAGCGGTCCGCGTGTATCGGTTTGGAAATGTGCGCACGACGCTTGACAGTCAAATGCGAATCATTATCATCTGGCCACCACCCGGTAATCGGAGCAAGCCATGTCGGTCGTGACGCCCACCCTTGCATTGCAGGCCAGCCGCACCCCGTCCGCCAATCGCACTGCCCCGGCGCCCGCGCAGCGACGCGTCGATTCGCGGCTGCTGCTGCGTGAATCGCGCGAGCT